>CAZCVM010000330.1:0-3667 GCA_964501965.1 uncultured Leptospiraceae bacterium
GAGTACAGGCCTGACACAAAACCAACCAAGTCAAGGAATTGCGTCAGGAATTGAATGCGCGGGTCCAAAAAAATTTTCCGGGAGTCAGCGTGGGTACGGATCCGGTCCGGTCTGTCCGAAGCGCGATCGTTTTGCTAAAAAAGCAGCATGGTACTGGCACTGGTTCCCCTTCTTCGGTATCCGCGATGGAGACATTGTTGCAAATCAATCAATCCGTTAAAACCGCGTCAAATCTTTCTATGATTTCTTTAAAGCAAATACGTTTAACCAACAATATGATTTATTTGGATGCCAGTGTGAATAGCTATAGCGAGATCGATCAGCTGGAAAAATCATTCAAAAGAAATAGTTTTTTTTCCAAAGTAGAAATTAAGAATACGCGGCAAAATATCCGGCAAAAAGGTGTTTCTTTTACTATCGTAGCCCAAATTCAATAGCAACGAAATCCATATAAGTAAACTTGATAATAATGGAAATACAATGAAACAAAAAATATACCATATTGTTTCTTTTAGCAAAGAAAAAGTCACAGGGTTTTGGCACTCCCTTCAACCGAGGGAACGCCTTTTGGTGGGGTCAACTTTTATTGTATTGGCAGTGTTGTTTGTTTTGCAAGTAAATATTATTGCGCCTATCAAAGAAATTAAGAGTGCTGATCAAGAAATTTATAAAATTAAGCAAAATCTGATTCAGCTCAATGTTTATCATAAACAATACCATTCGCTAAAACGAAAACAAGTGAGAAAGAATGTTTCCGCAAATAAGACAGGACAAGACAGTTTATTGGCAATATTGGAAAAAATGACAGTGGACAATAATATAAAAACCAATGTGCGTTATATGAGACCGTCAACTGTTCCCGTAGAAGGCAAATACAACAAGCGCACAGTGGAGATCAAAATAGAGTCTGCTTTGTTGCTTCCTTTGCTGAAATTTATGTATGACGCGGAAAATTTTGATCCAAATATTTCGACTGAAAATTATTTGTTGCGGGACGCGTACAACAAACCCGGTTATTATGATCTAACAATCCGAGTGATCCGTTTGGAAAAAACCTAGCAACTATTTACTGACACTAGTTGAAAGAAAAAATGGTTGCGCTGGGCTAGGATTTTTAGCTTTTGTCCTGAAAAAAATGAAATGAAAAAGGAACAAAGAATGGCAAATAGGAAACCTTTTTACCAAGGAAAAGTACGAGATTTATATGAAGTACCAACACGGACGGATTCGATGATTATTGTGGCATCAGACCGGGTTTCTGCTTTTGATGTTGTTTTTGAGCAGACTTTTCCGGGTAAGGGCCAAGTATTGACACAGATTTCCAATCATTGGTTTGAGCTGATTGAGAAGAAACAGAATTTGCAGGTCAAAAATCATTTGATCGAAACAGATGCAGCACGCTTTCCCGACGAATTTGCGGATCAGAAACAACAGTGGGAAAACCGCGCAGTGTGGGTACGCAAACTCAATCGGGTCGATTTTGAATGTGTTGTGCGGGGCTATATCATTGGTTCCGGCTGGAAGGAATACCAAAAAACAGGTAAAGTGTGCGGTATTGCATTGCCGGTTGGCTTGAAACAAGCTCAAAAGCTAGATCAGCCTATTTTTACTCCGGCCACCAAAGCCGAACAGGGCGAACATGATGAGAATGTAAGTTTTGAATATATGGCAGATAAATTGGGCTCTGATTTGGCGCATCGCTTGAAGGAGAAGTCCATCGCGATATATGAATTTGCTGCGCAAAAACTTTATCATCAGGGTATTATTTTAGCTGATACCAAGTTTGAATTTGGTTTAGATGAGCAAGGCGAGATTGTACTTATTGATGAAGTTTTGACACCGGATTCGTCCCGTTTTTGGGATGTAGTCCAATACCAGGAAGGGATGTCTCCGCCGAGTTATGATAAGCAAATATTGCGGGATTATTTAGAAACTTTGGATTGGGACAAAACACCGCCAGCTCCGCAATTGCTCCAGGATATCATTGATCAATCTATTTCCAAATATCGCGAAATAGAACAAAAAATTTCTTGTATAACGTAAGCAAATTTATTAATTATTTCCCATGATAGGCAATATTAATATTTGTTTTGGGCAAAGTCGTGAGTTCAATATTTTTATAATAGTATTTCAATATATGGGACGCGGATTTGCCCTGTTGTGCCAGATCAAAGGCACCCCATTGGCTCATGCCTACGCCATGGCCGTAGCCAGATCCATGAAATCGAATATACAATCTGCCTTTGGTATCTGTCAATTTATCTATCTGAAATAAAAGACTTCTTATTTTACGCGCCCCATAAGCGATGCGAAAAGCATTGCCCTGGATTTCTTGGCTGATTTTTTTGCCCTGGTCTTTGCCGATTAAACGAATCGTTTGGACTCGACCAGATTTGGTTCTTTTGGCAACAAAAAAGGAATGCACTTGATCCAGCTTGTATTTTTTTTGCAAAAATTCTAAAAAACTCAAAGAATCTATTTGATGATCCCACTGGAAGACGGGAGCATTGCGGCCATAGGGATCCTTTTTTATCTGTGTAAAAGCAAAATTGCTTCTGTTTTGTCCCCAGACATTTCCTGCTTTTTCCGTTATGCCTCCGCTGGAACTGTGAAAGTAGGCAGGAATAGGTCGATTATTGTGTATGAGTATTTGGCCGGTTGTTTGATTCACTGCTTCATTAGTTTTTCGTTTTTGACCGGATATGCCGCGAAAAACCTGGTATCTGGTAGAGTTGTCTACATGGTAGGAGCGGCTAAGGTTGTGAGAAATATGAAAGACAGCATAGGAACGGGCAGCAATGGCCTGCGCTTTGAGAGCTTCCAATGGCCAGGAACTAGGCATTTCATAGGGAATGACTCCTTTGACATATTCTTCTAGATCAAGCTCCAGGATAACTTGCCATTGATTTTGTTTTTGGATCAAAAACATTCTTCCCTGGTAATGATTTTTATTAATGATAAAGCCATTTTTGCTAAATATTTGTGAAAATCCGATACCATGGATTTGATTGTAGCGAATATAGCCTTGACCTTTGAACAAGAGATCTTCAGCTCTATTGTACACGAGATAAGGGCTTAAAAATTTAATTTGAGGATAATCTTTGCCCTGATAGAGCAATACTCTGATTTTTTCTACATTGGTAATGTCCTGAGGTGCTGGAGTTTGTTTTTGAGGAATAGGGGAATCTTTGCCCGGAGTATCTATCGTATCCATAGTATTCATACTATCAATGAGATTTGTTTTGTAGCCCTGGGCTGGCGGACTGCATGAGCCAAGCAGGAAAACAAATGCGCTGGAAATCAAAAGCAACTGAAAAATGTTATATCTGGGGGACACAATATTATTTAGAATTTTATTTTTGCAAACCGATGAGATCATGGTTTTTCCTTTATTGAATATTTATTGATTATGGTAGAATGTATTATCATAAGAATCGGCCATTTTTATTTTTTTTTGCAACAAAAAATACCGGTACTTGTCCTATTTATTAGAATGGCTTAGAAATGCATGGATTTGCATATATATTTTTAGAATTGGTAATCGTTTATGTCAACATTATGGAAAGAAACTCGCAATACAATAGATTTTATTGTAGAAATGTACAAAAATCGGGACATTAAGCCGGAATACAGGCAAACCCTGCAGGAAGAAATCGCCAATGGGTGG
>CAZCVM010000331.1:0-3651 GCA_964501965.1 uncultured Leptospiraceae bacterium
AATTTGACAATATTTTTATAATGTTAGAAAAATTTGACTTAACATTGGAGGACAATAAAAGATTGCTTTATGTTGCCATGACACGCGCAAGAACCAACCTGACCATACATTACCTTGCCGCAAATGGCAATTTCAATCACAATGGCATCTCTTATGGTAAACAAAAACAAGACAATATTTTACCAGAATCATCTATTTCAGGAATGCGAATACTTCAGCATGATAAAACATACCCGCCAGCGGATATGTTTTTTGCCCAGCTTTCATTGAAAGATATTTATCTGGATAGCTGTTTGGGCACGCAAAACATTATTTCCCAATTCCAAAGCGGAGACACTGTTTTTTGCGATGAAACAGGATGTTTGGATAAACAGGGTAAGAGGATACTATTTTTTTCCAAGCAATTTGTAAACAAGATCGTTTCTTACAAGCAAAAGGGTTTTGACACAATACAGGCCAAGGTAAATTTTTTAGTCTATTGGAAGAAAAAAGATAAAACGGAAAAAATATTGGTATTATTGCCGGAAATTAATTTTGGGGCAAAAAAAAAGGCTGTCTGAGACAGCCTTTTTGTAGTCAAAATGTGTTGAGAGCTTTATACGTCATAATACAAGGCGAATTCATAAGGATGCGGACGCAATCTCATACTGGAAACATCTGTATCCATTTTATAATCCAGCCATGCTTGGATCATATCTTCAGTGAAAACATCGCCTTTGAGCAAAAATTCGTGATCATTCTTTAGACTTTCCAAAGCTTCTTCCAGGGACGCAGGCATTGTTGGTACATCTTTGAGTTCCTGTGGAGACAAAGAGTAAATATCTTTATCCAACGGTTGACCTGGGTCAATTTTGTTTTGGATGCCGTCAAGACCAGCCATTAACAGAGCAGAAAATGCTAAATAACCATTTGCTGCTGGATCAGGGAAGCGAGCTTCCAAACGTTTTGCTTTCGGCGAATTGGAATACATTGGAATGCGAATCGCAGCTGACCTGTTGCGGCTAGAATAAGCAAGACGGATAGGAGCCTCAAAACCAGGTACAAGACGGCGGTAACTGTTTGTGGTTGGATTGGTAAAAGCTGCCAAAGCGGGTCCATGTTTGATGATCCCTCCTATATAATGCTTGCACATTTCGCTCACACCGGCATAATCATCGCCAGCAAACAAAGGTTTGCCGTCTTTCCAGATACTTTGGTGCACATGCATGCCGCTACCATTGTCTGCAAATATTGGTTTGGGCATAAATGTAACAGTTTTGCCATTGCGGCGGGCCACATTTTTAATGACATATTTGTACCACATAAAATTGTCTGCCATTGTCAATAAAGTTTGAAAACGCATGTCAATTTCTGCCTGTCCGCCGGATGCTACTTCATGGTGTTGGGCTTCAATAGGTATATCCAGGCTTTCCAAAACATTGACCATTTCCTGACGAATGTCATTCATAGAATCCGTAGGAGATACAGGAAAATATCCTTCTTTATAGCGCGGCTTATAACCCAAATTGGGGCCTTCATCTTTGCCGGTATTCCAAAAACCTTCTTTGGAATCCAAAAAGTAATAGCCGGAATGTTGGTTTTGATCATAGCGTACATCATCAAAAATAAAAAATTCCGGTTCAGGGCCCACATAATATGTATCTCCAATGCCGGTTTGTTTGAGATAGTTTTGCGCTTTTATAGCGATATTTCTTGGATCCCGTTCGTATGCTTCTTTTGTGATTGGATCAACAATATCTGCTATGAGTGATATTGTGGGATATTTCGTAAAAGGATCCATCTTTGCAGTAGTAGAATCCGGTACCACAAGCATATCCGAAGAATGGATGGATTTCCATCCCCGAATGGAAGAGCCGTCAAAGCCTAGGCCGTCTTCAAACATTCCTTCATTGAGTTCGCTCATAGGAACTGTAAAATGCTGCCAAAGGCCCATTAGATCGTTAAACTTTATATCAACAGCTTGCGCGTTGTTTTCTTTTGCAAAATGGATTACTTCCGATGGTGTCATACTAACCTCCAGGTTTGTTGTAAATTGTAGTGAAACGTAATCAACATTGTATATCACTGCTGCGAGCAGAATCAAAATTTGTTGTTTATGTTGTTTGATGCAAATATATATGCAATAAGCATACCAAAATGATTTTTTTTCGTTGTATCTGTGTCAATCAGAAAAAAAAGTTTCAATAGAATCAAAAATAGGATCAAAAATGCTTCTTGAATCCACAAGCAAGGTAAAAAAATATGGAAAAAAAGAAAGATTCTTGTTTCCTCGTTTCTATAAAGGAACAAATCCATACAAATATGTATATTTTATGTTAAAAAATACATATTTGTGCGGAATTTCAGAAAAAAGAATTTTTTTTGTAAGCTAAATTAATATTAAACGAAGAATATTAAGAAAACACACAGTATAATAGGAAAAAACTATGATTGAAATGCAAAATTTTTCATTTTCGTATACATTTTTGCAAAGGGGCCAGAAAGTCGCACTGTCCCCCTACAATACAAATCATTATCAAAAAATTTATCAGCAAACGAGGAAAAATGAGCCTCCCCAAATCCTGCCTTTGGGTCAAAAGGACTGGCTTTATGCGTTTGATTTGTATGCTCCATTTTTTTTGCCTAGACTGGAAAATGAAATTTTTCGCGATGTTTTGGATTTGAAACCATATCTTGAATTGGCAAAGCGTCAAGACGCGCTGGATTTGATCAATGGGACTGCATTGTGCGCAGCAATCCATATTTGCTGAAATATTCTTGCTTGATGTTTATCGGGTTGTCCCATTTGAAGAAATCGTCCAATTGATTAGTTTATTGGCCCAAGTTGTTTGCACGCGGGTTCTGGATATAGTGTGGACTGATATAGACCAACCAAAGCCCTCTGTCATTGGTATGGGCAAATTGGGAGCAGAGGAGCTCAATTATTCAAGTGATATTGATTTGCTATTTATTTGCAGGGACCATGCTGATCAAGATCTTACTTCCAAAGGATTGCAGTTGTTTATGAAAAAGTTGAGTGCTCCCACGGAATATGGATTTTTGTATCGAGTGGATGCCAGGCTCCGTCCACAGGGTCAATCAGGAGGAGCATTGGTTCGGCCAATACATAGTTACTTGCGCTATTATTACAATGAGGGGCAGACATGGGAGCGACAGGCAATGCTCAAAGCATCGTACTTGTGCGGCGATGAAGACCTGGGCCAGGAATTTATCCAGGAAATCCAGCAATATATTTTTTTCCGCAATGTTACTCCTGCAGAGATACGGGAAATCCGCGACATTAAAGGGATCATAGAAGGCACTTTGTACAAATCCAAATCTGAAGACAGAAATATTAAATTGATGCGGGGGGGGATCCGAGATATTGAATTTTTGGTACAATTTTTGCAATTGCATCATGGTTATGTGTATCCAGAATTGCGCCATGCCAATCATTTATTGGTCACTAAAATATTTTCCAAGCACCGTTTTTTATCTGAAACAGAAGCAGAGCGCCTTATCGAAGCATACATTATTTTTCGGGAAGTGGAACATCGTCTGCAATTGCAGCAGTTTTTACAGGTTCGGGACATTCCAGAGGATCCCGTTACTCTCGAAGAGATAGCGTTATCTTTGCCGCCGTTAGCAAACGGCCAGGAGCTTGTGGATCAG
>CAZCVM010000332.1:0-3649 GCA_964501965.1 uncultured Leptospiraceae bacterium
GAGCGACAATACTGGGTGATGGTTCTGTGGCATTGATTTTGGATGCGGAAGGCATTGCCGAACACGCTGCATTGGAGTTCAATATGAACTTGGAAAACAATTTTTTAAATTATGGAGACGATGAACAAAAAGAAGCTGTGTTGATTTTCAAAAGCGGTGAGCAAGAACAATTTGCTTTGTCTTTGCAATTGATCCGGCGCATTGTAGAAGTAGAGCAATTTCAAATCGAAAGAATCGGCCAAAAAGAATTTGTCAATGTCGAAGACCGGTCAGTACGGATTTTTCGATTGAATGAGGTCCTTGAGGTCTCACCCATGAAACAAAAAGATATTTCATACCTGATCTTGTTCAAACATATAGATCAACCCATAGGCCTGTTGATAAACTCGTTGGTGGATATTGCCGAGGTACGAGTCAATCTTCATGGTCATACATACACTCAAAAAGGCCTTTTAGGGTCAGATATTATTTATGATAAAATGACGCTATTTTTGGACATATATTTTTTGTTGTCACAAATAGAACCGGACTGGTTTGAAGACTATGGCAAAAATGTAGAATATACTAAAAAATCTCAAGGCGTTCATATTTTGGTAGTGGATGACAGCTCCATTTTTCGACAAATGCTTACCAAGTATCTGGTAGAATGCGGCTTTAAGGTTGTCACCGCTGAGAATGGCCGCATTGCTCTTGACAAATGCGAGGAACAATTGTTTGAGTTGATTGTGTCTGATATTGAAATGCCTGTGATGGATGGATTGCATTTTATGCGCACACTGAGAAAAAACAATGATTTTGCGCGAATCCCTAGTATGGCTTTATCCTCGCTCAATAGTGAACAAATTGCCGAGCAGGCGTATGAAGCGGGTTTCAATGAATATGAAGTAAAATTGGAAAAAGAACATTTTCTAAACAAAGTAAATAGTTTGCTGCAACATTGAACATGAGATATTGGATGAATAATATTGAATATGAAAGTTGAATTATGAAAGATAAACAATTTGTAACTTTTTGGATAGACGACAATTTTTTTGGAATCAATATTTTACAAGTTAAAGAAGTAAATTCAGAATTTATGATCACGCCATTGTTCCATGGGTCTGATGCTATCCAGGGATATGTAAACTTGCGAGGCGAGATATATCTGATATTGGATTTAAGAATTCCGTTGCGTCTTTCAAAAATAAATGCGGGTACAAATAAATTGATTATTTTTAAGGAAGCCATTGCCGAGCCCTTTGGTATCATTGTGGATAAAGTGGGGGATGTGGTGCATGTTCCGGAAAATGATATCCATGAGTTCCATTTACCTGCGGGCGAAAGCACCCAAAAGTTGAATTTGTTGTATGAATATCAGATTATTGATGGAATATGCAAATTGCCAAAAAATTTATTGATTAGTTTGGACGCGTCTAAAATATTGGATATAATAAAAAAATAAGCATTGAGAACAAAATGACGGAAAATAACGCGAATAAAAATATTTATAAAGTGCTGATTGTGGATGATTCCATTGTGTTTCGCAAAATGATGGAATCTGTTTTTGGATTTTTTGATTCATTTCAAATAATGGGATCGGTTTGGAACGGCACAAAAGTAAAGGCTATTTTGGATCAGGGACAATACCCGGATCTTATTACTTTGGATGTAGAAATGCCGGAAATGGATGGCATAGAAACATTGCAAATGATCCAGCAATTCAATGAGAAATTGCCGGCTGAAAAAAAAATGCAGGTTTTGATGGTGAGCTCCAAAACCAAGGTCGGGGCTGATGTGACTATCCGCGCGTTGGAACTGGGAGCCTATGATTTTATTACCAAGCCGGAAGGAAACAACCAGGGGCATAGCCAGGAGATATTGAAAACTTATTTGGAAAGTAAACTCAGTTTCTTTGCCGAGAAAAAAAAGAGTTTCGCCTTTTCCGCCAACTTTTCAAGTATGCGCAAAGAAACTGTGCGAGCGATCAATCCATATACGATTCTCGCCATAGGTATAAGCACAGGCGGCCCCAAAACTTTGTCCGAGTTGCTGCCGGATTTGACGCAACGGATAGATATTCCGATTGTCATTGCCCAGCACATGCCAGCGGATTTTACTGTTTCTCTGGCAGCGCACCTAAACAGCAAATGCCAGCACAAAGTGGTGGAAGCGCAAGAAGATATGGTCATAGAAAACAATACAGTTTATCTGGCTCCAGGCGAGAAAAATCTCGTTTTGCGATGGAATGATAAGAGCCAGCCGATATGTTCATTAAATACCAATCCAGCGCAAAATGGATGTTTTCCATCTGCGGATATATTGTTTCGTTCAGTGGCAAATTTGTATGGCAAAAAAACACTGGCATTGATTATGACAGGCATGGGGCAGGATGGAACCGCAGGGTTGGGCGCGATTAAGAGGCAGGGAGGTTTTATTATCGCCCAGGGAGAAAAATCCAGCACAGTTTGGGGTATGCCGGCCAGAGCCATTGAAGCCGGACATGTGGATCAAGTGCTGGAATTGGAAGAAATCGCGGATTTTATTTCGCGCAAACTCTTGTATTAGGATGCACGTATTTTTATTCTTTATCGAAAGCTGATAACCATGGAACAGTTTATTTCTGAAAAAGATTTTTATGTAATTCGGGATTGCATAAAGCAAATCTGTGGTATCAGCTTGAATTTTGAAAAAGAGTATCTGGTTCGTCAGAAGCTCGACAAATTTGTGAGGGCCAGGGGCATGGATTCCTTTGCTGAGTTTGCAGACGCACTACGTAAGAATAAGGAAAATAGTGCCTGGTATAAAGAGATCATTTCAGGTATCACCACAAATGAAACTTTTTTTTTCCGTGATCAACATCCTTTTCAAAATTTATTCAATGTGCTTTTGCCGGAAATATTCGCAAAAAGGCAAAAAGCGCGTCTTTGGAGTGCAGGTTGCTCTACCGGGCAAGAGCCTTACACATTGTCCATGATTTTTGAGGAAATAAAAGAAAAAACACGGCAAAACAATATCCAAATAGAGATCATTGCTTCTGATATTGATGATAACGCGCTGCAATATGCCAGAAACGGCGTGTATGTAGAGCCTGAGATCAAGCGTGGGCTGGATCGCTTGTACCTTGACAAATATTTTACGGTAAAAGGTAAAGGATACTTTGAAGCAAAAGATGTGGTCAAAAAAAATATTGTATTTAAGAGTCACTCATTGCACAATCCTTCCTCCATCACCGGATCAAACCAGGCCTATTTTGATATTATTTTGGCGAGAAATGTATTGATATATTTTGAAGAAGAAGACCGAAAAAAAACAATTGGTTTTTTTTATGATTCATTGGCAGACAATGGAGTGTTAATTTTGGGTGCTTCCGAAAGTTTGTATGGTTTGACAGACCAGTTTGAAACAGAGAGTTTGGGTAAGACGATTGTTTATCGAAAAAAAAATGGCAATATAAGGAAATAGGATTTATGGCAGATAATTCCAGAAACATCGCGTTTTTCGCGCAAAATCCATTGACGCAAAAAATATTGCGCAAAATGGCAGATCAAAATGAATGGACATCCGGTACTATACCGGACAACGCGAAAGATATTGCGCGGGTGGACGCCATTGTGTTGGATGCTACAGATGATTTTCCTCAGCCAGGAGAAGCGCCAGGAGAAGCGAATGA
>CAZCVM010000333.1:0-3649 GCA_964501965.1 uncultured Leptospiraceae bacterium
AGGCAATGAAGTACAGAAAGGGATAAGCAACCGCCGGACGCATCACATAGAACCAGGCCACTCGGGATGCTGCAGCCGGATTGCCAACCTGAAGCAGGTGATAGCCTATCCACAACAGGATGACGATCTTCCCGGGTACATTGAAGTAGGACCAGTCGCCATTCTTCAGTGCCCTGAGTACAACTCCAAGAACCCCGATGAGCAGCATGCCATCCATCAGAATACCGATAGGCACCCCTTTTACAGCCATCAGAAAGGGTCCGACCAGGATGGAATAGCTTATGGCGATGGGAATAAGATAGCGCTCATCCTGAATCAATAAGCTGCCAACAGGCAGGGCAATGATAAGCGCTGCAAACAGCACAAGGCCTTTCAGCCCCAGATAGACGGTAAGAGCACTGATCAGTAGCATGGATACCAAACTGCCTGCAATCAGGATGATATCACGGCCTTTTTTGCGACTGAGGTAGCGATCGGCTCCGCCTGATATTTGAAATGAATGGTTCAAATTCAGCTGTTTACCCTGGTGTGAATGAACCTGCCGCTGTTACCGGGCAGCAAGCTTCTAAAAGCACTGAATGCATTCAGGAATGAAATGGATGCCATTGAAAGGGATTTTTTAAAAGCATGCGCCCATTTTCCCTCATTAAGCAGAAATACAGACAGCGCAACTATCAGGGCCAGAGCTGAAGCGGCAATCAGAGGCGCGGGTATCCACCCTTTCAGGTAAAGCAGTAGATCGATGGGAGCAAAGAGCAGGCTGACCAGGACCTGTACAGACCGTGGTGGCCTCCATAAGGCAACGGCATAATCAATCATGGATGCCCGCATCGACCAAAACAGCTGTCTGCCCGAAACACTGGCATTATAATACTGATTCCCAAACCATCGCTGTCGCTGCCGGTTAAAGGCATCGGAATCCTCTGTTTTTTCATCGTAAACCAATGCACCTTCATCAAAAACGATATTCAGGTCCTGTTTGCTGAACATCATATTGATCAGAAGCTGTTTGTCCATGCCGGGAGCTTTGCGATCCAGTTTCATAACCGCCTGCTCAAAGAGTTTTCGATCCATCATCATACCGCTGCCGCTTAGTTCAGGGAGGAGTCCCAGAACCATTTTGGACCTCCTCATCATATAGTCATTGATGCGTTCAGACAATCCATCAAAAAGGGATGACTGCCCCTCTTCCGAAATGGAAATACGTCGGCTTAAAACCACATCAGCCCCTTCCTCACGGGCTGAAAGCAGTCGCTCTATTGATTTTCGATCCGTGTAATTATCCGGATCCATCAGCAGAACGGAGCGTATTTTTTGCTGTCTGGTCGAGAAGCGGCTGATCTGCCCTACCGCAAACTGCAGGGCTTTGTGATAGGCATTACCCTCCCCATTACTGAATGTGGCCGCATCGAAATAATCAGCTATCTGCTTTAACTCCTGATTGATGGACTCATCTGCCTCCTGAGACAGCACATACAGTTTAGCATTCAAACCCTGTAGCTCCTCCTGCATTCGCTCCAGATTCTGAACAAACTTCTTGTCAGGTCGGTAGGCCGGATAGAAAAGCAGAAAACAATGCTCAGTACCCCGATGGGGGAGCTTTGGTTTTGTATAAAACAGTGCTGCTGCCATGTTTAGGAGCAAATACAGCGCATAGAAAAAGAATACGGTAGTGATAATGAGATAGATCATGATGATAATTCCAGTGATTTTGCTTTGAACTGCAGGGTGATGAGTCTCTTGATCCAGATTCGGATTACTGATCTCTTACGGATAACCTGATTTCCGGAATCTTCCAGGTAATCGGTTTCCACATTATTTAAAACAGCTAAGCTTCGGTCTGCCGGCAGAGTCTGCAACACTTTATGATCACTCTTCACGGCTGCGCGACCTGCATGAAAAACCGGAATAAAAATGTTGCCCTCATTCAGGCACTCTTCCCAGTCGGAATAAACAGAATAGGAAGGCAGCTCCAGGATGCGGATTTGCGGGTTTTGATTGCCAAAGGCACATAAGACTTCAGCTTCTGTTCCCTCAGTTTCTCGTCTGAAGGCCGAGACCGAATAACCGAGTTTATTCAGTGCAGCTGCAAGTCCTTTCACTATTTTACTTTTACCCTCACACGGACCTGCAGAAAGCACCACAACCTCACCGGATTTCTTTTCCAGCATCCGGTCAATTTTAATGCCCAGGCTTCTGGCCTGCTCACGGTCTATGGTTTTCAGGTAGGCCCCCAATGCGGGGTCAACAAGCTTATCCGTTTTTTGAAGCTGGGGCATTACAGCTGAGGGAGTGATTCCGAAAACGTGCTCAAAATCGATGGCCGACCAGATACCTGCATCCAGGAATTCAATGGCCGCAATGAGAAAGATGATGACAATAAAGGATAAAACAGCACTTAACAGAATCAGGATTTTCCGCTTGGATGAAAGCGGATTCAACGGCACATTGGGCTCGTCAATCAGCACCAGCTCATTTTCGCCGGTAGCCTGAGCAACTGTTTTTGCCAGATTCAGTTTGTTTACCAGGATGAGGAAGGTTTCCTGAGCGGTCGTGATCTCCCTTTCAAGGGTACCTATACTGGATTCCAGTGGTGCAAACCTACGGGCATAGGATCCTATGCGTTCAATTTCAGCGTTCACAACCGGAATGAGCTGTCGGGTCATTTCTACTTCAACCTGATAGTTCAGATACTGCTGAATCAATTCCTGCCGGGTTCTGCGTATATCAATGGGGACATCGGAAACATACTGCTCCATCAGGCGGTCAAATTCTTCTGAGACCCGCTGACTTCTCTGTATATCGAATTCGGAATCCGATGCATCAGCTCCGTTCCGGATGGTCCGCATTTCATTTTGAATTTCGATGAAGCGGGCATTTTTGCTCAGGTCGACCGGGATTTCGTCGGTTACTCCCAGCTTACTTCTCAGTTGTTTGATCCCTTCCTGTTTGGATGCGAGCATTTCAACCAGCTCGGCTTTTTGCACTTCCAGCTGTACCATCTGATTCACGATGGCTTTGGTGTGCTCAGGAAGATTAATCACGTTATTCCGGATTTTATAGCGCTCCAGATTCGCCACCTTCTCATCCAGTTCGATTTTGGCCTGTTTTACCAGCTCCTCAAAAAGCCGCTGATCTGCAATGAGCTTGCCCTGATTGATGTCTTTATTCAGGTGCAGCATGGCTTCGGTAATCTTCTTGCCGATGTAAGCCGAATGGTATGGATTGGGCGTAGTTACAATGAGCCTTAGATAATTGGAGGAACCCTCCCTGTATATTCTGAAAAGGCTTTGCACAGCCTCGTTAGTAAGCCCGTTATTCCGGAAAAAGATGGTGATTGCCGCATCGGGCTCTTGGTAGACATCCAGCATCTGATTCTTCACTAACAGCGTATCGATGCGATCCACAACTGCTGCTGAATCGGTGTGTGGAAAAGCAGTTGAATCCACAATGAAATAATCGTTTTTACCCTGCAGATAATCTTTAAGAATCGAAAGCCTCACCCTTTCCATAGCCCTGCTGGAATGGGTTAACTGTATCAAATCCTGTATATAAGCACTGATCTCGTGTTGTTTATACCCTTCATTTGTAATACTCAACCCACTGTTGGTTGGCAGATTCAGGTAGAGGGTGGCTTTACTCTCATATT
>CAZCVM010000334.1:0-3642 GCA_964501965.1 uncultured Leptospiraceae bacterium
TAAAATCCAAAAAGTCATACGAGGTGAATTGGAAAAATTTTCGATCCAAAGAATCAATCGAAAAATACCGCATGATATCTATTATGATTTATTTATCTTTCATATAGGCGAAATTGGCAACACTGCACTGGAATATCCTGCATTGGCTGTCATTAGCGACACCACGCAAGAATCACAAATAGCGCAAAACATTCAACAAGAAAGAAATGAGATCCATATACTGCAAAGCAAACTGGTGGCCAGCAACAATGAACTGGAAAAAATTTGCGAAAATCTCGATATAGCTAAAAAAAACGCGGACAAAGCCAATCAATACAAATCATTGTATGTCGCCAATATGAGCCATGAAATTCGTACACCATTGTCAGGCATTATTGGACTCATTGACCTGTTACTGACAACTAACCTAACCACAGAACAACTAGAATATGTAAAAATGGCAAAAGCATCCGCAGATTCATTATTGGACATCATAAATGATATTTTAGACTTATCAAAAATAGAAGCCGGTAAATTTGTTTTGAGAAAGCAAGAATTTTCATTGCATGGTTTAATCCAACAAACCCTGGATATTTTTCAAATCAAAGCGCAGGAAAAAAATCTGGACTTATTTAGCAATATCCATGATATTAAAGATCAATATTTTATCGGAGACCCGATACGCATACGGCAAATATTGATCAACATTATCGGCAATGCCGTCAAATATACTATGCGCGGCAAAGTAGAACTCAATGTGACAGTCCAACAAAACGAAAATCAAGACAATAGCAGCGATGTTAATTTCATTATTTCTGATACAGGCATGGGCATCCCCGAGGATAAATTGCAAAGTATTTTTGAGATTTTCTCTCAAATAGAAGAACACCACACAGCCGCAAACACTATGAGTACTGGCCTTGGCTTGCATATCACCAGGCAACTTGTTGAGCTTATGCAGGGAAAAATAAAAGTACAAAGCGAAATCAGCCAAGGTACTGTTTTTCAAATAACGATTCCATTGGTACCAAGCCAACCAGAACAAACAGCTCTGGCTGATATGGAAACAGAGGCAAACATAGGCCAGATATTATCTGACAAAAAAATATTATTGGTAGAAGATAATCCTGTGAATCAAAAAATTGCTTTACGAATGCTTGAAAAAATGGGAGTATCCATTGATGTTTGTGGAGACGGACATGAAGCTTTGCTAGTACTCGAACAAAAAAGCTATGATCTGCTTCTAACAGATATCCATTTGCCCGGGATAGATGGCACTACATTGGCAAAAACCATTCGGGAAAAACGAAGCTATCCAATGGGTCAAACAAGAAATTCCATACCGATCATAGCCTTAACAGCACAGAGTTTTGAAGAAGACATAAAAAAGATACGGGATTCCGGTATTAATGACTATTTAATCAAACCTTTTCAATATAACGCTTTACAAAAAATCCTCATAAAATACTTAAGTAACTAAACAGGGCTAAACAAAAAAATAAAGTTTTCTTGTTATAGAAACCTCTTTTGATTGTAAATAAAGCAATAAATATAGAAAAAACAATGCAATTACAAAAAAAAATATGTCTAATCGGTGATTTCGCTGTTGGCAAAACAAGCTTGATCCGCCGCTATGTATTCAACACATTTGATGAAAATTATTTAACCACCATTGGAGTACATATAACAAAAAAAGAAATCATAGTCCAAAACTCAATGATAAAACTTTTGATATGGGATTTGGCGGGCGAAGATAGCTTTCAAAAAATAACGCCTGCTTATCTGGCTGGCTCCTCTGGATTCATTATTGTCGGGGATATAACACGGTCCAACACTTTGACCAATCTCACAAAACATTTGCATCAAGCCAAATTGCAAAAACAATTGCCTACAGTGATAGCTATAAATAAATCAGACTTGATACATAAACCATCTGAATTGAAAAAGATAGAATCTTCTTTAGCATTGCCGGAAGAAATCCCATGGTTTTTTACTTCTTCCAAATCGGGCCAAAATGTCGAGCAGCTCTTTATAAAGTTGAGTGCATTGCTACTGGCAAATCATCCGAAAAACTAAGTTTCCCTTTCTCACCTTTCTTTAAAAAAGGCATAAGGGCAATAAATCACCTATTTGCAGCTAGGATACAAGAAGGAAGATATTACAATCCAACACTTAAAAAGAATAACGATCGATCAACATATATACTATCACCCAATCGGCTATTCTTAGTATACTTGTCGATCGATCGTTGACCATTCTAAAACTTAACATTATGCCATACTATAAAAAATATGGTAAAAAATAATAAGCAATGCCGCAATCAAGTCTACTTACTTTTATGCTAACGCTTTTTTCATTGTCTCACCGATCAAAGCCGGACTTTCGACAACATGAATACCCGCATCACGCATAGCAGACATTTTTCCTTCCGCTGTACCTGCTCCGCCAGAAATAATAGCTCCCGCATGACCCATGCGTTTGCCAGGAGGTGCTGTTTGTCCAGCAATAAAACCAACGACTGGTTTTTTTACATGCTCCTTAATAAAAGCAGCAGCTTCCTCTTCTGCGGATCCGCCAATTTCCCCGATCATTATGATTCCTTCGGTTTCCGGGTCTTCATTGAAAAGTTTGATTATATCAGTATGATTGGAACCAATAATCGGGTCACCGCCTATTCCCACACAAGTGGACTGTCCCAAATTTTGTCTGGACAATTGCCCCACCGCTTCATAAGTCAATGTGCCTGAACGAGACACTACGCCAATAGAACCTGGTTTGGTGATAAAATACGGCATAATGCCAATTTTGCATTGACCGGGAGTTATCAAACCTGGACAGTTTGGCCCAACCATACGAGTATTGGACTTTTGCAGCATATCATTGACTTTCATCATGTCTGTAGTAGGAATGCCTTCCGTAATTGCCACAATCAATCCAACACCAGCCTCAATTGCTTCCATTATCGCATCCGCAGCAAAAGCAGGCGGCACGAAAATAACCGAAGCATTGGCACCTTCATTTTTCACCGCATCCGCTACAGTATTGAATACCGCAACACCGTGTTCCGTTTTTTGACCACCTTTGCCAGGCGTTACCCCGGCAACCACTTTAGTTCCAGCGTCCAACATCTGACTCGTGTGGAATGAACCTTCTCCACCTGTTATACCTTGTACCACTAAACGTGTATTTTTATCTGCTAATATTGCCATTTGTTCACCGCCTTTATGATATAGCCTGAATAACTTTTTCCGCGCCGTCGCGCATACCATCAGCAACAATAATATCAATACCAGAATTTTTCAAAATTTCTGATCCTTCTTCCGCGTTTGTACCTTCTAAGCGTACAACTAACGGAACATTGATATTGACATTTTTCGCAGCCTGAACAACCCCATTCGCTACCCGATCACAGCGAACAATGCCGCCAAATATATTGATCCAAATAGCTTTTACGTTCGGGTCTCCCAATATTATTTTGAAACCATTGGTTACAGTTTCTACATTGGCCCCGCCCCCTACGTCCAAAAAGTTGGCAGGCATACCACCAGCATGTTTAATAATGTCCATCGTTCCCATAGCAAGACCGGCACCGTTCACCATGCAGCCGACATTTCCATCCAATTTAATATAATTGAGTCCAAATTTTGAAGCTTCCACTTCCAA
>CAZCVM010000335.1:0-3628 GCA_964501965.1 uncultured Leptospiraceae bacterium
CATTGTCCCAGGTAAAAAAAACATTGTCTTGAGAATATTATCAATCAATTAAGGCAATAAAAATTATTGCTAAAAAAATGAAAAAGGATTTCGGAGGATTACGAAATGACTCTAAATAAAAGTTTTAAGGTTTTTATCGCCGTGCTTATGACTATGGTATTCATAGGTACAGCGAATGCTCAAGAAACAAGTTCTGCACCTGCAAAGAAAAAGTCAGATGACAAACTGAAAATCGGCGGACGGGTTCAGTTCCGTACTGTTTCCGGCCAAAAAGAAGCTAGTGATGGTACGACGGGAAATAAAGATTATGATTTAATGGACATGAATTTTCGTCGGGTACGTTTGAACGCCAAATACGAACAAGGCATATTCGGCGCGTTTATAGATATGCAACTAGGCTCTGCTTTGAATAAAGATAAAACTCCATTGCTGGAAGCCAATGCATGGGCAAAATTGCCTTTTTTGAATTCTAAATTGATCTTCGGTCAATTCAAAATGCCATTTATCCGTGAGGAAATGAACTCTAGTGGCCGCATGATGATCGTGGAAAAGTCCTATGGCGGAGACAAGTTTAATGAACAATATGACGTTGGCTATATGTTGCACATGCAGCCTATCAAAAACCAATTGCATGTTTATATAGCATTGGTCAATGGTGATGGCGATGCAAGCGGAGCAAAAAAAGGCGAAATGACAAAAACCGATGGTAGTGCGTCTCAAGCTGTTTGGCGTATTCAATACAATATGGTCAATGGAAAATGGAAAGACGGCAATGAGGCTTTCAGCAAAGACATGAGTTTGGTCATTGGCTATGCTGGATTATATACAGAAAAAAATGAAACTGCATGGGAAAGCAATAAAGGCGTTAGTGCTGACGGCAAGGATCAATCTGTGATTGGTACTACTGTTGATGTTGTATTTAGTATGATGCATGTTTATTTCAATGCTTCAGTGGCGATGTATTCCGGTGAAGCAGCAACAGATTCAAAACCGTTGACTTATCAGGCAACACTAGGTTACAATATCAATCTGGGTAGCTTTTGGTTGATGCCCATATACAGATATGATTATGCTGGGTATGATTACAAAGCACTCGATAAAACATACACTGCTGCCCGTACAGCGCATTGGATTGGTATGAATTTCTTTTTTAAGAAACATGACATGAAAGCTCAGTTGTTCTACAATATCAATGCAGATGATAATGGACAGTCTGGCGATGCTAACAAAGATCCAAAAGATGACATGATTTACTTTCAGTTGACTTACAATTTTGGTAAATCTATCTAATCAAGTATTCAAGATTTTTAGTTTTCTCAATTAAGTTTTCTCTAGGGAATAAACTACATTATAAACCGCCATCCGGCGGTTTTTTTTTTGCTTTTTTGAATGGTTTGGGAAGACTATTTGTAGGAAGGGAATTGTGAATTTTGCGTTGTTGTCAAGCGTGAAAGCTTAGTATGGCAATATCGTAAGATAAAATTTTTTATGGATCAGGCACTAAATCCGTAAATGTCCATATCCACCCATTCGCAAAAAATATGACCAATGGTGATATGCACTTCCTGGATTCTCGCGGTTACTGACGCTGGTACTGTAATATTGGCACCATCCATGTTTTGCAGCTTGCCGCCGCTGCCGCCCAGAAGTTTAATGATGGACATTTGCTTGGACTGGGCTGCCTGGACAGCACGGATGACATTGCCGGAGTTGCCACTTGTGGACAAACCAATCAGCACATCCCCTGGCTGGCCCAGAGCTTCGATCTGGCGGGAGAAAATATCATCATAAGAATAATCATTCGCGCAGGCAGTTAGGATTGATGTGTCTGTGGTCAATGCGAGAGCCGGGATAGCTGGTCTGTCATTGCTGCCTTTGTATCGGACCACAAATTCGGCTGCAATATGCTGTGCATCCGCAGCACTGCCGCCATTGCCGCACAAAAGTATTTTTTTTTGGTCGCGCAAAGCCTGAACAATTATTTTCGCGCCCTGTTCGATCTCTGATAAAAATTCCTTATTTTGCAAAATAGCCACGCGCAAATTCAGGCTGTCCTGGAACCATTGAACAATGTGCGGCCCAATTTCTTGTTTCATATTGTCTCCTGGTATCGGCAATATTTTAGTATTTTGTTTTGGGATAGCCAATTTCGATTTGGTATCCATCAGGGTCTTTGATCACAATGGACTCGCCGCGTCGTTGATTGATATGCTTTTCAACTACTTCAAGACTACTTTTTTCGATTTCTTCCAATACATCCGGAAAGTCTTCCGGATCCAGAAAAAAAGTCAGCCGATTCTTTTGTATCGCAGGCGCGCGAAATTCTTTTTCTTCTACCAGTCCCAATAAAATATCATTTACCCCTAAAAAAACTTTGCCTGTTTCCTCGTCCTTGTAGACCATTTCAAAGTCAAAATTTTCTTCATAGAACTGAATGGAATATTCCAAATCAGAAACTGTAAGCGTAGGATGATCCAATCCTTCAATGATAATCATGTTTTTTCTCCCATATCTTTCTCATCACAAAAATAACCAATGGTTATTTATAACAGTATTTTTTGCAGGTATAAAACCAGTTTACATGAAATCCACACAATGGGCTTATCTATGTCAATCAGTTTTTCCATTGTGAAAGATAAAGCTAACAATAAAAACAAATAAAACTTGACTTTGGCAATATTTTTTAATTTTTTTCATTTGGTAAACAGATATACATAAAAATAGTAAACACAAACCATTTTTAGCGGACATAATGATAGCAAAAAATATTTTTAGCGGCCTAATCCGGCTTTTACGGACATTTTTTTACCCTATACTATGGATTTTGTCTTTTTTGTATAGATTTGTTTTTTTTTGGGATGCAAGACTTACCCAAAGTCATAGACTACAGCGTCCTGTTGCGTCTGTGGGCAATATCTCTGCCGGAGGAACAGGAAAAACTCCATTCATAATATTTTTAATAAAAATAATGCAAAAAAATTTTGCTTTGCGGCCCGCGATCCTGATGAGGGGTTACCAAAGTGAATGGGAGAAGCAAGGCGGCATTTTGGACAATCGTGGGCAACAAACCAGATGGGACAAAAAGGGCCTGACCCAACAAATATCCGACAGCAGCAAATCGCATCCAGCTGGGGATGAAGCTATGTTGTATCAGCTTCATCTTCCCCACACCATTGTGGGCGTGGGCCGCGACCGTTGGTCATTGGGCGAAAAAATCCAAAAAATGGATATAAACCTATTCATTTTGGATGATGGCTTCCAACATCACAAATTGGTCAGAGATATGGACATTGTGCTCCTGGATACTCAAAATCCTATGGATGGAGGCGTGATTCCTTTGGGCAAGCTCAGAGAGCCGTTTGCCGCATTGAGGCGCGCGCAAATCATTGTATTGACCCGCAGTGACCTGGCTCCCCTGGCAAAACTGCAAAATTTGCGGCAAAAAATCCAACATTACGCTCCCAAAGCAAAAATATTTTGCGCTCAACACCGGATGGGTGAGGCGTATCCATTGATTCGGTCACAAAAAACTATTGACCTGGCAAAAAAAGACAGTGCTGCGGCTTTTTCAGGAATTGGTAAGAATAAACATTTTTTTGTTGCCTTGCAAAATACATTTCCCATTGCT
>CAZCVM010000336.1:0-3621 GCA_964501965.1 uncultured Leptospiraceae bacterium
CACGGTATTTTACTTATTGTTCAGTATTTGATCATAATTTTTACATTTCTTCCAATGCGTAGACAATCTGTCTTTCCTTGATTCCTTTTAATTGCACAGCATAACGGGTGACTTTTTTATCAGCCAAAGCAGCTTGTATTTGTGGATCCTGCCATACTTTCTCAGAGATAAACAATTGATGTCCTTTAGCCAAATCCTGAATCCTTGCTGCCATATTCACATTTTGCCCAAAATAATCCAAGCGGTTATTCAAATTAACCACAATAGCCGGGCCTGTATGAATTCCAAATTTCACTTCAATTGGTTTCTCAATTTGCGGTATACGAATTTTTTGAATTTCCTTAAAAATATCCAGAACTGCATTTAAAGCATCCACCTGACGTTGGAATGAAGCCATAACCGCATCCCCGATTGTTTTCACAATGACTCCATGTTGTTTTTCCACAGCGGTGAATAAATAAGCAAAATGATCTCGCACCAGTTTATACGCCTTAGCATCGCCCAAAGAGTCATACAATGGAGTAGAACCCTTGATATCAGTAAAGAGCAAAGTAATTGATTTCACTTCAAGAGATTCTTCGATGGAGAGAACATCTTCAGAAAAATATTTTTGAAAAATTTCATTATGCAAGCAATCTAAACCAGATGTATATTTTTCCGGCATTTTCCAAGTACCTGCTTTGATCTGAGCGACCATATCCTGCATAAAATTTTCTTCATAACCAGAGGGTAACATTCGAAGCTGGGCAGAAGCAGTAAAGGTGACTTCAATGGTTTCATCCAAAGTATTGGCAAAGCCAACCTGACACAGCCCACAATAATCCTCGGTTTTACTTTTACTTAAATGACTATGAAAGGAAGCTAACCCGTGACAATGCGGACAATGAAAATCCCAACGCAACCCCATATAGCCTTCCAAAACCGCTACCAGAAACACAGACAATAAATCATCTTTGGACACGTTAAGCTCATCGCTGAACTGAGCCACATTGATTCGATGAAGTATTGTATCTGGGTTGGCCTGTAACCACTTATGAAAAATGCCCAGTGTTTGTTTTATTGAATCCTTTGAAAAATACGGTGTACATTTAGCTATTAATAAATCCGACATGATGTTCTCCTAACCGAAATTGATAAATGTTTATCTAATATACTGCTTTTCACAAAATAAACCAGCGAAATATTTGGAAATAATTCATGCTATAAATTTTGGTAGTTGCTATATCGAATATTGCGTTAACTCTTTCTGGGCTTTTTCCTTTGTTTTGAATATTTTCTCACTGGCTTATAATTTATGGGATTTATTGTATAATCCAAAATTCTTCTTGAAAAGCTCTTGAATTGCCACAATAATATTGTGCAAAACAAAGTCTTCACCACCTTCAAGCAGAATTGACCATTAGCAGCATTTTCTATTTCGATTATCAGCCGATGGTCATTTATCATTCTAAAATGAATGCGCGGCTTTGCATTCAAAATATTGGAAGCCGAAAAAGGTAATTCGATAAAACGGCCGGCGTTCGTTGGCTCGACTAATCTTCTCTTCCAGTACAGAAACGTCGAATGTTTAATGTTCTTGGCTTTGCAGTACTCGCTTTGCGTTAAGCCGCTCGTAACTTGCCCGATGATGTGATTTTTCCATATAGCAGATTTTTTCCCAGAATTATTCATAAGGCACTTCTTAATTTTTGGTGCCTATGCTTAGGCCATACGCCACCGCAGAAAGCAAGACGGGATAAATTCACACTTACGTTATTATTCTCTATTTATCCCAGTATAGTATGTCGGTTCCGCTATATCAAGTCCGGGAGAAGCTGTAAGACAGTTCTCAGGGCATGCGGCAATACAATTCATGCACATGACGCATTCCGATGAAATGACCCGTTTGTTTTCAAAATGATATCGTGCAACATCAATGCCCATAGGACAGGCGGCTGAACACAATTTACATGAGGTACAGTTGCCTGCGTCACCTTTGATTCTGAGTATTGAGAAGGTCGCTCCGGCCTTAAGATAAACGGTTACCGGACAAAGATATTTACAGAAAGCCCGATTATCCCTGAATATATATGCAAGAATGATTGCAATTATATAGTAAACAATGTTCCCGGTGACAAACCAGAGCATTGATATTTTATTCAGAGTGTAATTTTCATCGCCATGATGAATCATTATTCCGCTCAGATAATAAAGACCAGCAACGAGCATAAGACTAAGCCCAAAATGGATAAAGCGTAATGGCATAAATGAAACGGAATTTCCCGTTCGATTTTGTTTAAATGGTAAAAGATCAAGGACAGCGACAGTCCAGCAAGCCCAACCGCACCAGTTACGATTAAAAATAAAGGGTCCAAGAATTTTGGCCATCATGTAATGAATCACAATTCCTCCTGTGAATCCACCCATGACTGACGAGGCAAATCCTTCTACATTAAAATTCTGCCTTCCCATTATCCCGGCACCGAGAAAAAGACCGGTTCCCATAAATAGAAGGGAAAAATATCGGGCGTTAACTTTTTTCCTTTCGCGCAGTGCAAAAACAACCATCGCTCCTGAGGTAATCAGAGCAAAAACAATAAATGTAATTGCCATTATCTTATTTCCAACACTCAGCATAACAATTGATCCGATAATAAATGCTGTTGCATTAAGTACCGGTGCCCAGATATAATTTTTCAGTAAATTGATTTTCATAGAGATGGCTTTCCTTCCTGTTCAAGGAGTTTCATTGATATATCAAGCTGCCTGTAGCACATCTCGCGGAAATCATTCAGTGAGAAAATGTCCTTACCTCCGCCGGAAAGATAAAGGCTCACCAGGCCATGCAAGTTTGACCAGAGATGCAGGGCTACATCAAGAAGCTGAACACCCTCAAGGTCTGATCTAACCTCTTGTATTCTTTCAAGAAGAAACATGAACGACCTGGTGTGTTCCTGTTTTCTTGCCGCTTCTGATGAATGCTTCGTAGCATCAAGACGGTTCCATGACATGAATATGATGCTGTATTCTTCATGATTATCAAGACCAAAGTCGAGATAACCCTTGCCTGTCATGATGAGTCGCTTCCAAGATGTTGTCTCGGTCATTGATTTTTTTAGGTAATCCATAAATTTTTCCCTACTCATGTCAACTATGGCAAGAAGCAGCTCATCCCTGTTCCGATAATGCCGATATATGGCTGTTGCACTTATTTCCAGACGAGTGGCAATTTTTCTCATACTCAAACTGTCAAGACCTTCCGTCAGAAAAATTTTTCTCGCAACATTCAGTATTTCATTTTTTGTATGACTCATAGTTAGCAGCTTTTACTTTGTATAAATATTTATCAATTTTTTACATGTTTCGCCAAAAATTCAAAATACTATATGTATCCAATCGTTACAATATCTCGTAATGCTGAAACTATTAAGAATGACAGGTATACGAAAATCTTGCTATATTATAATTTTTCACACATCATAATTAGAACGCATAACTGAATCCGACTTCAAGATAAAAGGGAAGTTGACCAAACATAGTTGCATCAAAAACTCCTGTGTAGTTGGATGGATGCCAGACAAAATTTAATTCAAAAAATATCGAGAATCCTTTGCTTATGGAAAAATAACCTCGAACTCCTGC
>CAZCVM010000337.1:0-3616 GCA_964501965.1 uncultured Leptospiraceae bacterium
CATCAATCCTATCCATTTGCCGGTACAAACGCGCTGCCTCAGCCAAAGCATTGTCTGCCAATGAATGCCCGGAAAAATCGCGTGCGATCTCTAAAAAACTTAGCACTGCTTGTTCTCTGTCCCCCAATAATCCCTGGGCTCTGCCGCGATAAAAAAGGGCTTCTGGATATTGCGCAGAATCTTTATTAATTTTGTTTGATGCTGCGACAACTTTTTTGTATTCTCCCTGCTTCAGAAGCGATTTCAATTCACCCAAATTTTTTTGCCCAATGTCCATATTTGCTTCTTTTTGAAACAAATCAGGAGCTTGCTTGAGCAAACCAGAGTTTTGCGGATTGCCGTAGCCGTCCTCAGCCAGAGAACGTTTTTCATTCAAAACATTGTTTGCGCGATCATCTGTTGTATTGTTGTCCGCATCACCATCGGATTTTGTATTGTCATTCGCATTCACCACTGGATTGTCTGTGCCTGTTGCATCTTTGTTTTTGTCATCTTTATCATCGTTATCATCTTTGGCAGTGGTTTTTGTTTGTGAACTGTTTGCATTTGCCTTGTCCGTATTTGCTTTGTCCTTTTCCTTAGACAATGAAGACAGTGAAGACAATTGGGATAATGGCAAATTTTGCGAATGATCATTATTCCTTTGTTCAGGTACCTTTGTACGATTCCATTTTGATGAAACCGGGTCCGGCTGAAGCGTAGCTGGCTGTTTCTTCTTGGCCTGATCTGATTTTTTTGAAGAAACAATACTTTGTTTATGAAAAAAAGAATCTGCCAAAGGCCCAAGCCAAACCTTATTTTGCGATAGCACTGGAGAATGAGCCTGTTCTTTATAACTGGTTGCGGCTTGTTTTGTTTCTTGCGCTATTTTTTGTTTTTGTTTTTGGTTTTGTTTTGGCTTTTTGGGTGCATTTTGGGCTTTTTTCTTTGTTTCTTTTTTTGGTTCTTTTTTTGGTTCTTTTTTTGGTTCTACTTGAGGCTCTTTCTTGACTTTTTTCTTGGCTTCCTTTTTGGCTTCCTTTTTGGGTTTTTTCTTTGGCTCTGGTTTTTGTTGTTTAACAGGCTGTTTTTTTAGTTCTTTTTTGTTGTCTTTCTTTTTATCTTGTTTATCTTTTTTATCTTTTTTATCCAGATCATAGTATTTTTTGAAATATTTTTCTTCTGTCAAAGGATACAATTTTTTCAATACCTGTTCTGATACCATTTCCTTGTGGCTAAATCTTTGAAAATTTTGCGCTATTGTTTCCTGAGGCAAAAAAGACAGACTACTCACTAAGAAAAATAATACAAATATCTTACAATTCAGTATGGCACGCAAACGCATCTTTTCCTCACTCTTGGCCTTGACGCAAAGTATCATCCCCTAGCGGAATGGACCGCGCGGGATTTTTGGTTTGCGGCAGCAAGTCCTGCCCCATATCCAGAGGCTTGTACGGAGCCGGATCCAATGCAGAATTTTTTGTTTTCTCGTCTGGTTTTATCTGCGGCTTGCTATTGCTTTTCTTTTTAGAAGTATTCTTTTTTTTGGGGTCCAAAGACATGGTTTGTAATGATTGTGACGATTGTAACGATTGTGATAAAGGTTTCGGTGCTTTTGCCCGTTCTATTCTGCTATCATTAGAATAACTATTCGAAGCATTGTCCATTGGTCGCAAATGCAGTGTTTTAATATCACGGATATTTTGCTCTCCTAAAGGAGTATTGTCACGCGCAAAGTCTTCTTTTTGCAATGAATAGCTTTCATTTTGCTGGTAAGGGTTTTGTATTGTATCCACAATCGGCGGCGGCGCGTCTACCAATTGCATATTACCTTTTTTTGCGTCGCCCTTTAAGCGCAATCGCAAAGCATCATTGGTTTCCCGCACTAAAGGTGCTCCAGGTATTTCACTGTTTTTTACGCCCATATTGTAACCAAAATACAAAGCAACAAAAGACAATACAATAAAAATAAATCCTGATAGCCTTTTGATATTTACAGCAATATCCTTAGGTATTTTATTCAAAATCCCGTCTATAATATTGATTATTTTATAAAAGAAAAACATAATTGTTACATTTCCACGATATTATGTCACATTAGTAAGCATCGGCAAAAAATGAAAAAAGAATAAAAAAATATTGAAAAATTATTTAAAATATATTCGGATGCTATTTTTCCTCTTTGGGCACAGAAATAATATCTCCCAAAGTACAAAAATCCACACCACCCAAACGAGCCAAAATATTTGCTTTGGCGGCATCAAACAATATTTCTTTGCCATTTTTCTGAACAAACTGATCTGCCATATAAATTTTTTCTATGCGGCCAAATACCACTCCCTGGGGAACGTCACCTACCTCAATTATTTTTTCAAGCCGGCACAAATACGCGACTGCACTGCCTCGTACTATAGGCAAAGGCCAACCAGGCCTTTGATCCGTTTCTATGCCATATTGATCCAATTCAGAAACATTGGCAGCCAAATCTGTACCTGTTTGGCTAACCTGACGTGCCATATCCGCATGAGGAATGTGAATCACAAAATGATCTCGTTCTTGAATATTGCGCAATGTATCTTTGGGGGCTCCATTGCTTTTTTTGCCAACTGAAAACATACAAAGAGGCGGCCTACTGGATACACCATTAAAATAAGAGAATGGCGCCAAATTGAAACTGCCATTGCCATTGTCACTTAAAACCCAAGCAATGGGCCTGGGTGCCAATGTTTGCGTCATCAAATGATACACGCTTTTGCTGGAGATTTGACTGGTATCTATTTCCATTATTTTTTATCCTTCTATTTATTTTGAATCATTCTACTGATAATTTTTTGCGGGACTCTTGAAGCAACCACTTCTCCCTGCACTGTGACCTGTCCCTGGGCAATGACTTTCACTTCCACAGTGACCCTTGGACCGTCTATGTTTTTTACCTGGCCCCGCAATGTTAACTGTTCATGTAAAGGAGTGGGCCGCAAATATTTGACAAACAATGACTTGGTCATATAACGGACCGGATCATTCTCGTCATCCATTGGCCGGTTTTGCATTTTATAGATAGCTGCTGCGGCTGTGCCTGTGCCATGGCAATCTATCAAAGAAGCCAATAAACCGCCGTATACATAACCGGGCACAGCAATATGATAATCTTTGGGTAAATAATGAGCAACACTTTCTTCTCCATCCCAATAGCTTTTTATTTGCAGACCATGTTCATTGTGCCGACCGCATCCATAACAATGGCTCAATTCATCTGGATAATAATCCTGAAAAGCTTTTTGTGTCATAATTCATCCTTACTTTCTATTCCAAATATTATGCAAAATTATCTCCTAAACATAAAACATATTTTGTTGTCTCTACCAGGTAGTAGCAAATAAAACTACACCCAATAAAACAATCACAATAGCTGCCAATATTTCAATACCAGAAAAAACCTTATTCATTGTTTTTTTGCCCTGGCTAACATAGGCCAAAGAATTGCGAAAAAAAATAGCTGCCAAAGAAAATAATGAAATGGTCAAAGCCATTCCTATGGACATAAAAACAATGGCCAAAATACCGGTGAAGTACAATTGCAAATTGTAAGAAAAAAGCAATATCAAACTTGCCCCCGGACAAGGCACTATACCAATGG
>CAZCVM010000338.1:0-3615 GCA_964501965.1 uncultured Leptospiraceae bacterium
ATAAGGCATACTTCCTAATGACTTGCCACAAGCTGATCCTGCGCCATGCCCTGGCCAAATAATCAAACTATCTGAGCGCTCTTTAAAGCTTTGCGAGGTTTTAAAAAGGTTTTCAGCCCCTTCTTTCATTTTTCCATCTTGTTTTGCGGCTTTCTCAAGCAAATCCGGGCGGCCCAAATCACCGACAAAGACAAAATCGCCAGTTACAGCTCCCATTGGCGTATCTTGGTTTTCTGCTGTGACAAGAAAGACAATATGCTCTGGCGTATGTCCGGGGGTATGAATAACCTGCAACTTAAGGTCTCCAACCTTAATGTCATCAACATCTTGAACCATTTGAACAGAGCTTTCTGATTTGGCCCACTCATAAGCCCAACCCTGTCCTTCACCATGTTTTGATAAATAAGCTCTCACGCCGAGTGTTTTTACAAATTCTTGTGTCCCAGAGAGAAAATCAGCATGGATGTGTGTCTCAGTGACGGCCACAATATTCAAATTTTTCTCTTCAGCGGCCTTCAAATACTCCGCAATATTACGCTGCGGATCAATGACAATAGCTTCTCCTGTGTTTTCACAGCCAATAATATAAGCATATTGCGCCACTCCGGGATCATAAATCTGTATAAGTTCCATGTTGATTTCCTTTCTATTATTTTATTCAAGCGCTTAAAAGTTTAAGCGACATTCTTTTTACAAAAATACCAATCTGTATATTCATAGCCTTCGCCTTCTCTTTTCGCGGCATCTTATTGCGTATGTGGCGGCGGAACAATACAAGACTCGCCGGGTTTCCAGTTCTCAGGAGTTGCTACTTTATGCTCATCTGAAGTCTGAAGGGCTTGCACCAATCTAAAGACCTCATCGACACTACGACCATTTGACATGGGGTAATAAAGCATAGCGCGCATCTTGCTGTCAGGGTCAATCACGAAAACAGCGCGAACGGCTGCCGTATCACTCGCCCCTTCATGAATCATCCCGTAATCTTTGGCCACTTGCATGGATAGATCGGCGATAATTGGAAAATTAACATCAACGCCAAAATTATCTTTAATACTGCGTACCCAAGCGATGTGCGAGTGAATGCTATCAATCGATAAACCAAGCAGTTCGCAATTTAGCTTTTCAAATTCTGGCTGCTTCTGGGCAAAGCCCATAAATTCAGTCGTACATACGGGTGTAAAGTCTGAAGGGTGGGAAAACAAAACAAGCCATTTGCCTTTATAATCGGCAAGTGTTTTCTCTCCAAATGTGGTTTTTGCTTTAAAGTCTGGTGCATTCTCATTAAGACGCGGCAGCGTTTTTAGTTCAGTCATTTTTCTAACTCCTTAAATGTACATTCTTTATATAGGTATATTATATACCTATATTTGTAAACATTCTATTTAAGTTTAATTTCAAGTGATCAAACGAAATTTAATGAAGGGCCATATATAAAAGGGGAATCCAGATGAAAGTCGTCGTTAAAATTCCTTTGATACAGTAGTAAGTTAGGATAGCAGCGACCGCTTTTTTTCCTGATTTTAGCAATAATCTATCCTTGATACTTAATTTTTCAGACACTTTCTAATTCTTTAGCCTCTATATTTAGTAATGGTTTTAGTTCATTTGGACGTGCGATCATGTCCGCAAGCGTTACATCATCCAAAACATCCAAAAAGGCTTTAAGCGCCTTTCGAAATAGCCTCGAAAGCCGGCACACGGAGATTAATGGGCATGTGTTGGTATCAGAATTGAAGCATTCAACCAGCTCTAAATTGCCTTCCGTGATTCTGACAACATCACCAATCACAATGTCCTCTGGTTTTTTTGCTAATAAATAACCACCGTATCGCCCTTGTATCGTTGTTAAATAGCCATGAGCAACCATCTCTGCGGCGGCTTTTTTCAAATGATTTCCAGAAATGCCATAGGCTTTAGAAATATCATAAATCGAAGCAGGCTCACCATTTTTTAAGGCGGTATACATCAGTGTTCTCAGTGCAAAGTTTGAAAATGCTGTCAATTTCATTTTTTTTCCAATCTTTAATACAGGTATATACAATACCTATTTTAAAGCATGTAGCACTAATTTTCCAAGCGTTTAATCATATCGAAGCTCTGTTGCCTTTCCATGAAAAACCCAATATGCAAGAATTGTATAGCCGATGAGGATCGGTATCACGATCAACGCACCAACAAGCATAATCATCAAAGAGGCTGGTGCCGCTGCGGCCTCAACAATTGTCATTTGCTCTGGAACAATATAAGGAAAGAAGCTGTAAGCAAGTCCAACAAAGCTCAGAGTATAAATACCAATGGTCATAACAAACGGTGCCCAACAATATTTATCTTGAGGAAATGGCATCCTCCTTAGCATCAGATAAAGTGACACAATAAGCCCACCCGTTAAAAGCGGAATAGGTGCCAATATCAACATTTCCGGAAAATGAAACCATTTTACAAAAATGCGGTCACTTATTAATGGCGTTGCAGCAGAAACGGCCACCAAACCAATAACTGAATTCAAAAGATGATATTTTGCCCATCGAACAGCCTTCTCTTGTAAGCTTCCTTCGGTCTTCATGATTAGCCAACAGGCCCCTATTAAACAGTAAGCTGAGGCCACTGCAATCGCGATAAGACAAGAAAACATAATGCCCGCAAGGCTTTGTTCAAACCCTATAATGTAAGAACCAAGCATATAGCCCTGCGCAAGAGCTGTTAGCAGTGATCCATAGAAAAAGCGGTTGTTCCAACGCCACTTCTCCTGATAAGGAGCCTTGGCTCTAAAATCAAAAGACACACCTCGGAAAATTAGACCAAAAAGCATTACGGCAACAGGCATATAAAGCTCGGTCAGGATCACGCCATGAGCCGCAGGAAAGGCCACCAAAAGAAGCCCAACCCCTAAAATGAGCCATGTCTCATTTGCATCCCAAAACGGGCCGATTGATGCAATCATTTTGTCTTTTTCATGCGTATTAGCGTTATCAATCAGAATACCAACACCTAAATCATATCCATCCAGCGAAGCATAAATGAGCATGGATAGACCCATTAAAAATGCGAAGGTATAAGGAAGCCAGCTTCCGTCTGCGATTGCTTGTTCGATCATTGTAGCCCCCCTATTCAGCTGCTTGAATGACAGTGTGTCTTTCACCGCCAACGATAATTTGTTTTTGAGGATCGTCTTTGCCGCCCTTACCAGCTTTTCTAGCCATGTAGAAAAGCGTTGTGACATAAGCAACCGATAAGAAAGCATAAACAGATAGATAAACTATCAGTGTCGATAGAACCATCCCTCCACTCACAGGGCCAAGCGCATCTTTTGTACTTAAAACGCCCTGAACAAGCCATGGCTGGCGGCCAATCTCTGTGACATACCATCCGGCAATAGTCGCAATACAGCCAGACAACGTCATTGCCACCAATCCATATAAATAAAGCTTCGGAAATTCTTTTTTACGGAGGATGAAGTATGTTCCCAGCCATGACATGGCAAGCATTAACATTCCAATGCCGACCATAATCCGAAAACCAAAGAATATTGGCTTAACTGGCGGATGAACTTCAAATTCATTTAAGCCTTTTATTTCGCCATCTAACTTATGCGTTACAATTAGACTGGCCGCG
>CAZCVM010000339.1:0-1010 GCA_964501965.1 uncultured Leptospiraceae bacterium
CTGTGTCTTATCTGTGGTTATCTGTGTTGATCTGTGTCAAAGAAGAATTAGACGCAGATGAACGCGGATGAAGCGGATGGGACGCTGATATTTTTTTTAGAGAATAGAAAATATCTGTGTCTTATCTGTGGTTATCTGTGTTCATCTGTGTTCATCTGTGTCAAAAAAGAATTGGATTGCAGACTGGACTGGGAGTGATGTATCATTTGAAATAATCAAAGTTTGTGTATCTAAAATCCTGTACAGTAAATGGGCAAAAAAAAACCCCCGAATATTCGGGGGTTTTGTGTTGCGCAAAATTATGCGGTTTGTTTATCCTTTTTCAAGAACTTGATGCCAAATACGGCCCCCACGCCCAATGCGATAAGAATGATTGCCAGTATCGGCCGGTAAAACAGCCAGGCAATTGCAATGGTAAGTAAAGACAGGGCAAAGGCGATAACCCCAGCAAAGATGGAGATACCAAAGCTAAGCATGGACCCCAAAAAGGGAAGTACATCCGCCAGAACAACCAGAGGGCTGAATACCATATAGATACCTATAGCCATGACCAAAAAGCCGACCAAGCGCAGTATCCAGGCCATTGTTTTGGAAGCTTCTTCTCCAGCCTGAGCAATTTCATCGATAGTCTTTTTGCCGGAAACCAATTCAAATACTGTTTTGCTGGTTCCTTTGACTTTGTATGGTTTGAATGTTTTGCCAGTTTGGACCGCCACAATAGATACAATGGCTGGTTTGACAATATCAAACGAGATTTTCAAGTCACCGACTTGCGGACTGGAGGGATTTGCTGTACCACGGTAGCCAATGTAGATTTCTTTGGCTGTTTCACCTGCCTGGTGTACCTTGCTTTGCAAATCCATGGACAACCGTGAAGTAAAATCCGCTACATTGATATCCATTTTTTCCGAACCGCTGATTTTAGAAATCAAAGTACCGGGCAGATCAAAAGCACCGACCGTAGCTCCACCTGCGACAAATGTCTCTGATTTGTAGCGCATAGTGGGATT
>CAZCVM010000339.1:1020-3609 GCA_964501965.1 uncultured Leptospiraceae bacterium
CTGCTGGAATCATAACGGGTAGTAGACCAGGTTTTTGTATAGCTGTACGTTGTTCTTTTAACTTCCTTGCCGCCTGTTTTTTTCTCAGTCTTGGTCTTTTTGTTTTCTTTCCATTGATACATTTCGACCTTGCGGGAGATTTTCACGGCTTTCGGATCTGTTATTTGGAACACAGGATCTTTGGCTGGCGTAGTCACTACCACTTTATCTGATAAATGAACCAGGTTGTCATTGTTTTTGGAATCCACTTTGGTAGACTCAATATGGACAGTTTTGTCTTTGACAATGCCCCATTTTTTGTAATTGTCTACTAAATTGCCTTCATTCCACCAAAGAATGACAAAAGAAGCCAAAAATAAAACAATTCCAGTACCAACAGATTTAATGGATTCTTTCAATCTGTCAAACCATGATTTTTCGGATACTTCGGTAAAATCACCGCCTTCGTCGCCGCCATCATAGTCACCGCCGGAATCATCACCCGAATCATCATACTCCATATCATCATCATATTCTTCATCATCTATATACGTCATTATTTCCTCCATTCATATTTATATATACAATAAGATGCATTAGCTTAGTATGGGAATATTTTGTTCTTAGGTCAAGATTTTTTTTAAAAAAAATATAATAAATTAGAATAAATTTTCCTTAATTCTTGTCCAAAATAAAATGTAACACAAAATTTTTACAGAAAATTTTCAATGGTTGATTCATAACTTGTGTTTTGCTCAGATTCCAAAGATTGGCCTTGTAGGAAATTTTTCAATGCCAATAATTTATCATTCTTGGGGTCTATGGCCAATCCGTTTTCAATAAGAATACCGGCCCGTTCAAAATTTTTCTCTTTGCGGTAGGTATCCGCGAGGTTGATAAGGTTGCGAATGTTTTTTGGCTCCCGCAATCGCAAGATTTCTCCATAATATACAGCCTTATTCAATTTTTTTCCCTTTTTGCAGCAATAACTTGTCAAAAACAGTATTTTGTTGTTCAATGGATAATGCTGGTAGTATTGATCACCCAATTTGCCGGCCTGAACATATTGACCCATTTTTAGATGAATGCGCATCATTTGCGATAAAGCGAGCAATATGGTCGTGTCCTTGCTTTTCAATTTTCCAAGTTGGTCGAGGGCCTGGTGATACTTTTTTTGTTTTTCCCATGTTCGAGCTTGGTTAAATATTTCTTTGTCAGCAGCAGAAAGCTGATTTTTGTGCAATGAATATTTTTCGTGCAGACCCGGGTTTTCATAAGCAATGGACATCAGGGTCAAGTCATCTGTCAATTCACCTTTTTGTTTGATTGTGTGCGCGATTTGGTCAATGTCCCCTTGGCCTTGCTCAACATGTTTGAGAAATAGCTCCTCATCTTCATTGATAATACGAACATTGTCTTTGTCATGGCCCAGGATAAGATCGTCTTTGCCGTCTGACCCGAAAAAAATTCGGTCTCCTTGCTGTAGGGCAAAAGTGTGAATCATAAAAGGATGCAATTGCAATACATTGCCGACTTTGTACAATACAATTTCATTGTGGATAAAATTGGCTTTGCCGTTTCGATAAATAACCGGCCACGGGTGTTCCGCGTTTATATAGTACAAAATCCCTTTTTCCCGGTCCACAAGCCCCATTATCATCGAAGCCATCATGCTTCCTTCAAAAGTTTCAAATACACTTTGAATATCAGTATAACAATCTTTGATCCATTGTTCAGGTGTCTTTTTGCGGTGTTGTTTGATTCTTTTTGTCCGCGTGATAAAAGAATTGAATACAACTCCCAGGGTGAGAGCGCCGCTTGCCCCTTGCAGGGATTTGCCCATAGCGTCGCCGTTGAGAAAAGCAATGTATTCTTTTTTTTGCAATGAAATGCTGTCAGCGATATTCAAATCTCCGCCGATTTCAGCTTTTTTATTTTTGAACTCAAATTGTTTTTTTTGCTCCGCCAGCGCGTCCAAAACCACAGGATGCTTTACTCCATGTATTCTTGCTAACGGATCAATCAATAAAGATGTCAAAAAATAATCGGCATCTTGCTGGAATTTTAAGTCCTGGGCTTTTTGCAAAACATGAATGGTCTTTTGAATAGGCTGGGCCGTAAACAATGCGATACGCTGAATGATAAAATAAAGCAATATAATCATGACCACTGAGCCCAAGGTGATAATCAATAAAATGGGATTCAATGCCTGCAAAATGGTTTTTTGATCGATCATAAGAACCAGGCTATATCGGCTCACCGGATCTTGAACCTTATACGCGATGTATTTGTGGTGAGATAATGGTACAATTTTTTTTTCATAGTTGGCAGAAATCAAGATAGAATTTATTTCTCCTATTAGATCATTATTGTTCATAAGAGCGGGTTTTAGAGCATTTTTTTTGCCACTTTTTTGTTTAGCGTGGTCAGGAATGCTATGGGCAATGATTTTGTTGAGACCAGAAAGTAAAATGAGCTCTACCGGACTATTGTATTTTATTTTGTGCAAAACCTGCAACACAGTTTCCAGTTCCACGGCAACGCCAATGACTCCCGCTATTTTTTTATTCTCATCGAAAACCGGTTCTGTAATGGTGAAAATTTGCTTGC
>CAZCVM010000340.1:0-762 GCA_964501965.1 uncultured Leptospiraceae bacterium
AACAATAAAGGAGTAGGGAATGCCCTCAGGAAAAAAACGCAAAAGAAAAAAAATAGCAACTCATAAACGCAAAAAAAGACTGCGTCGCATGAGACACAAAAAGAAAAAATAATAGTTTTCCTTTAGCAAAATATTTGCTCACCCAAACGCCTAGGCTTTACGATATTATTTCTAAGAGAGATGGATTAATATACATACGATTAAGTGTTTGGGTGGGCTATTTTGAATTGGCGCAAAAAAGGTTCTAAAATTCAAGGATTTGATTATTCTTATTTTGCTACACGTAAAGGCAATCTATTTCGTGTGGATTATGCTTTGGATGACGCTCGAGTCAGGCTTTTAATAGAGTCCACGGCTGGAAAACGTTTTTTCTCGGAAATACACAACGGTATTATCTTGCGCAGCAATGTCACGCCCAGGAGCCTGGCTGGCAGACAATTGAAACAAGCTATGGGCAGCACACAAGACCCCATAGAAAAAAACAAAAAGGTGTTTCAATCATTGCCGGATTACCGCGTGATTGATCTTGTCAGCGGTCATCATGGGATAAATTTGCCTTCTGTAGAAAGAGCCGGAGAACGGGCTAGACACAAAAAAAACGCAGCCAAAGATTTCAAAAATCAATCAAAACCGGATGATGATTCAAATCAGTCATTGACCGGACTATCTGTCACTAGAAAAAAATACTTCCCTAAATGGCTGTCCTATTTACCAGGCAAACGTAAAACCAAGATTTTGGGGCTACGCAAATGGCTGGCAGCC
>CAZCVM010000340.1:772-3606 GCA_964501965.1 uncultured Leptospiraceae bacterium
GGCAATTATTGCAAGTCATTGGCATTTTGGGCATCGCCTATTATACTCGCAAAATCATTGGCATTCAGCCCACAATGATTGGAGCCGCAATCGCCATTTTGGGGATATTTATGGGCGGTTGGGATATTTTTTGGCGCAATATGGACCCATATATTCCCAAAGTGTTGAGTTTAGCGATGATAGGCGGCACAATTTATATTAATTATTACTTTTAGTGTTGACAAACATGTAAAGGTTTATTTTTTTATATTGTGGAATATAAAAAATTACGCCAAGAGCGGAAAAATGGGGCAATAAAGTGGCAGTATTGGATTCGCTATTAAACAAAAAAACCAATCAATCAGACAGCAAAAAAAATAAAACCCAGCTTATGGAATTGGTCTCTTTTTCGATCGCCAATGAAGAATACGGTATCGAAATACTCAAAGTGCAGGAAATTGTCCGGTTACCGGAAATTGTCCGGCTGCCCAACAGTTTTCGTTTTATTAAGGGTGTCATCAATTTGAGAGGCAAAATAACGCCGATATTGGATTTGCGTGAACAATTTGGCCTGGAAACCAAAGATTATGATTCTACGAGCCGAGCCATTGTTGTCAAAATTGACGCAAAATCTATCGGATTGGCTACGGATAGCGTGAGCCATGTCATTCGTATCAATATGGATGACATTGAGCCAGCTCCACCAGTGATCAAGGGCATTGCCGGAAGATATGTCAAGGGTGTGGGCAAATACCAAAATCGTTTTATCATATTGCTGGATTTGGATCAGCTTTTAACGTCCAGCGAGCTAAAACTCATTGGCAAAATTTCCGATAAGGCTATGGGAGTAGTAAAAAAATAATAAACAAATTGATTTTGACAGATCAAACATTGCTTTACTACGTTGTGGCCTTAGATTTTGGTATTTGCTTCCTGAACAACCCTGACAAGTATCCTGAATGAAATCTTAATGGGAAACATTAATGTATCATGGAATTCAAAAAACAGTCTAAATATATCTATTTAACGGTTTTGTTCCAGAGCTGGCTTGTTATTCTTTGTTTCCCGTTATGGAGCAATACAGACAACCTTTCAACGGAACAATTTTCAAAGCAGATTGCTCAATGGATGAACCAGGGCAAATGGGTGGAAGTAGAAAAGTCCGTTCAAGAAAGATTGGCGGATATTTATGCAAAAAAAATGAAAAATCAACATGTACCCACAGATTTGATTGATGACGCGATCAAAAAAGCGGAAAAAAAAGAAAAAAATCTTATTTTGCGGCGCAAACAAAGATTTGAAATTTTCAACCAATTTATCGAAGCAAATGATGAGCTATACAATTTGCATATATCTTTAGGATTTGCAAAACTCAATCTAAAAAAATATGCGAAAGCAATCGCCAATTTTCGGGAAGCATTGCGCTATATCATTATTCCAGCAGATAAAAAAAAAGAATTTGCGCATATTCAGTACCAAATTGCTATCGCGCACCGGGCATTGCAACAAACCAAAGGCTATCAAAATGCTTTGGAAAAAGCATTGGCCCAGGATCCCCAAAACGCTCAATACCAAAAATTGTTAGGATTGAGTTACCGGTTTGAAAATCAGCGCAAATCCATACATTTGCTAAGCAACTATCTTCGTAGTCGTTCTTTGGATCAAAAAAAGCAAGATGATCAAGAAAAAAAAACGAATAATGTTTACCTGGTTCTCAGCGGTTTGCATGAACAAAATAGACGATACCTGGACGCGTTGAAACAATACAACAATTATTTGATCAACAATACAAATGACGGGGATATTGCTTTTGCAGCCGGAGTAATCGCACAGGAAAAATTGGGTCAATTTCAAAAAGCTTTGAATTTTTACCGGCAGGCATTGGAAAATACCAAGCAAGAGGATTATAAACGCAGATTTGCTATCCATGCTAAAGTGGGCGAGATTTTTTCACGCATGGGTGAATATGAAAAATCCAACCAGCATTTTCAAAGCACAAAGCCCTATTACAAAAAAATCACCGGCGAAATAGGTTCCATTTATGACCGTATAAAGGAAATCAATGATAAAATGCAAAAATTGAAGTTGGATATATTGCGCAAAAATGATCAAAAATCGCAATCAATTTTATCTTCCTACAACCAAAATATTTCTGCCGAGCGCAAACGGTTACAAAAAGTGAAGCACCTGAAATATGGTTACAATATGGGTAAAATCGATTGGCAAATTGCCCAAAATTTGGAACGTCAAGGCCAATGGCAGCAAAGCATTCAGTACTACCAAAAAGCCCTTGATCACGGTTATCAACCAAAACAGGCGTACCAGAAAATTTTGGAGCTCAAAAAACAAAATGGTTCCTGATACATGTATTATCAGGAATCCATTTCTTGGTTCAAACTTTTAGCGATCAAATAACGCCTTTCCATTTTAGCAGCATGGGCCATCCTATCAATGGAATGATAAAAGGCATGATTTCCGGATGTTGCAAAAACGCCTGAAAAAAAGAAGCATTGTCATATTCCAATTTGTAGTCAGGACCCACATTATAAAACAAGCGTTCATGTTCTGCGAATAAAAGTGGCCAGCCTGAAGGCGAGATATACATAAATTTATCTTTGTTATCTGTCCAAAGATCAGCGAGCTCTTCGAGTTCATACGGATCCTGGCCATATTGGGCTACAGCGGCAGTCAATTCTATCTGCATTTGCTTTTGTACAGCATCGCGGATGTAATGCAGTTCCTTTTTTTTCATTTTTTCCAAAGGCTTGTCTGTCATTTCATAGACTTTGATGGGTCTGCCTTTGACAAAAGTCAACTTAGCTGGCAATCCAAAATAAAAGGCCCATGGTTGAAAG
>CAZCVM010000341.1:0-3605 GCA_964501965.1 uncultured Leptospiraceae bacterium
AGGCCATTAAAAGCAGATGACAGTTATATGATTTTTAGTGAAACTTCTATCTGTTACAATCTTTTTATGAATCTGATAAAAAATGCGATTGAAGCTCCTCCCAGAAATGAGACCATTAATATAGGCATTCAACAGGATGAAAAAAATCATATCATAAACATACACAACAACGGGATTGTGCCCACAGAATTGCAAAATAAATTTTTTGATAAATACACGACTAGCGGGAAAAAGAATGGCACAGGATTGGGTACTTATAGCGCGATGCTGATCGCTAAAGCTCACCAGGGAAACATTCAAATGTCATCGGACGAAAATAACGGGACAAATGTCTCGGTTTATCTACCCAAGAATATTGTGCACAATAATTGATTTTCTTATGAATGGAATCTTTTATGCTTTATCGAGCGATGGTTTTCGATACTCTGCTTCGTAAAATGGAAAAACGATACGAAATTTTTCTTCCCGAACAAGCTGAAATCCTATTTGTGCCACCAGAGTGTCTGTCGGTCTATTGAGTTGACAACCGTCCGCCACTTTTTTCCACAATGGATTGAAAATATCCTGTACCTTTGCCGTACAATGACTATGTGATCGAATATGTTCCAACAATAATAGCTTGCCGCCAGGTTTTAGCCAATTGTAAATGTTGATCAACGCTTTTTCCGGATTGGGAATAGTGCACAAAACAAGAGTACATATAGCAGCATCCAATGTAGCAGGTTGTATCAAATCATGTATTGCGTCATCACCGCAGCCAATATTGTGCAAGCTAATACAATCCGCGCATTGGGATTTGGCTTTTTTTTGTTGAGCATAGTTGAGCATATATAAGGAGGGTTCAATACCGATCAAAGAAACACCTTTTTTGTAATGTTCAAAATTTGTGCCTGTGCCGACGCCTATTTCTAGTACTTTGCCCTGCAGCCCTGACAATATTTTTGCGCGTTTGGATCGCAAATGCTTTTTTTCTATTAGATACATAAATGAATCGTAAATTTTTGCAAAAAATTTGCTCCACATTGCTTTTACCATTTGCCTTTTCGGGGATGTCCTTTGTTGAAGGATTGTATTTGTAAATGCGTTTTTTTATTGAAAGAACGCATAGGATATTCATGGCTGTGAGTTTATTTTAATCGATGCTTTTTTTGTAAAGTATTTTTTTTGCGAAGGTTTCATTATTCTTTTTGAGGATACCAAATAGACACCATTTTGATGCGTTTTGGAAATTTTTTGACTAAATAAATTTGTGGGCTTATATAGTTATTTAAAATTTTATTCCCCCGTGCTAATGTATGGCAAATTTTTTGAACAACAATGGCTAGAAAATGATCAATTGAGTAAGCCAAAAGCCATGAAACCGAAACCTTGCCAAACCTCCGTGCATCAATATTCCTTTCATAATCTCTTTGGCCAAGATATAAATTTACAATTTTTACAATACCATCCGGTTTTTGATATTTTACTCGTGCTTGCTTGCCGGCAACTTTGAAAGTCCGTTCATTTATGTATCGCAATAATAAAACCATCAATTCATTTGTAGAGATTTTGTATTTTTGCGCTGTTTTTTCCAATATTTCTTTGTGTTTCAATTTCAAGCTTACGCTTGTATGATTGATGTATTCTTTTGGTTTCTGATTGTTTTTCATATCGCACCTCTTTTTTTATAGGTCTCTATTTATTAAAAAGGTCTTTATATCCTGTTTTGTCCCAAAAAAATTGATTTTTTTATTTTTTTTTAAATAACTATTTAAACCATTAATCCCAAAAATGCTAAAATCCCTGAAACTCGGCTGGCAAAACCTTGACATGGAGAACAAACAAAAAAAAATGGGAAAAAAAGGGAAACAAATGGAAACCACATTAACACAACTATTAGCAATAATTCAAAAATTGCGTGCGCCGGATGGATGCCCATGGGATCGCATTCAAACTCATGAAACCATACGCGGCAAGCTAATGGAAGAAGCTTATGAAGTGATAGATGCTATTAGTTCAGGAGACATGACTCATCTTCAAGAAGAGCTAGGCGATCTCTTGCTGCATATTTTACTGCAATGCCAGATGGCGTCAGAGAATAACCATTTCACTTTTGAAAACGTAATGCAAGGGCTAAGTGAAAAACTTATTCGCCGTCATCCGCATGTATTTGGCGAGGAGAATTTTTCTGATTCAACGGAAGTTTCTATTGCCTGGGACAAAATTAAGGAACAAGAAAAATTACATAAGCAAAAAAAACAGACCCAGCAACCGGATGAATTGAATCCATTTAAGGATATTCCTAAAAATTTTGATCCTTTATTGCGCAGTGTGAAAATTGGGAAAATAGCTGCCAGTTATCATTTTGATTGGCCGGATAAAATCAAAGTGCATCAAAAAATTTTTGAGGAGCTCGATGAACTAGGCGAGGTTATTATTGAAAGCTCTGAAACAAAGTCGCAAAAAAGAGAAACAAAAAGTAACGGAGGAATGAATGAACGAACACATGCCCGAATAAAGGAAGAATACGGTGATGTTTTATTTACTATGGCTCAATTGGCTAGGCATTATAGTATCGATCCGGCGGATGCTCTTTATTGTGCCAATCGAAAATTTAGTCAGCGATTTATTGCCATGCTTGAGTCGATGGAAAAAATGGAAAAAATGGAAGAATTGAATGATACAGCATCGGAAAAGACGTGCAAAGATAAATTTCTCGCGCTCAATGATGCAAAAAAGGAACATCTTTGGCAGCATGTCAAAAAAAGTTATTCAAATAGACCTAAAACCTGATCTAGCCAGACTAACATTTTTTCATCCAGGGCGTCCTTATACTGCTGCGGGCCATACAAAAATTTTTCAATTTCTTCCGCCACATTTTTTAATATATGTTTCTTTTCTTCAGGCAATAAATTTTGTAAAGCATGGATAGTTTCCAAAAAATCATAAAGCACTGTGTTCGCTTCTATTTCCTTTTTTTTCGAATTCAAGGTAATAAAATTGCGATAAATTTTTTCCAAATCATACAATAAGGTCGTTTTATTACCAGTCAATTTTATTGCATTAATTTTTTGGATTTCCAGTGTTTGCTTGTTAGTAAGTTTGCTCTTATCTACATTTGATTTTTTTATCTCCGAGAAAAATTCCTGTCTGTTTTCCCAATCAACCAGTTTCATTCTTCTTTGACGCAATCCATATACAATGATCGCAAGAACAATCAATATTAAAAATATAAATATCCATATTTGACTATTCCATAAATCATAGAAATATTGTTTAACCATAATTTTTTCATTGTGTGTAGATTTTTTATTCTTGGATTGGGCATTTGACGGATTGGGTAGGGCAATGATACTAATTTTAGGCAAGTCAATTTTTTCTATTTGTCCGGTTTTTGTGTTGAAAAATGAGATCATAGGCCATTCAATAGTGCCGGATTTTTTCCATCCAATAAGGAAGGACCATTTTTTACCGGGCGGAAGTACTGTTTTGTGTATTGACTTAGTTTGCCGGTGGCTGGTATATAAATTTGGATTAGAAAATTCGCTGGGTGTCACTGAGTACAAAGTGGCACTGGTAGGAATTTTTACCATTGGTTGCTTCCAGTGATAGGATTGCCATTGCGC
>CAZCVM010000342.1:0-3597 GCA_964501965.1 uncultured Leptospiraceae bacterium
ATCTTTCCATAGCCCCGGCTACCATGCCCCCCGAGATAGTCGTCCTGCAGCATTCCCATGGCCATACAGACCGCTTTCAAGTATTGGTTGCGGGCTGGTCCTTCCGTGCTTAGCTTTAGTTTCTCCCCTGCTTTAGCTGTATATGGCTCCATATCGTCTTCGTATACGTCCATGACCAGCTCAAAGTCAAACTCGGCATCAGCTGGTACGCGTTCTAATTGGCGGGGATGCTGGGCAACGCCTCGGCGACGGTCTATGCTGTTTTCAAACTTTACATCGGTGTATTCCAAATCCATTTCACTGTATTTCTTCTGGTTTGGAGAGGCGTCTACATCAAGTGAGCAGTCCCGTACGATCAGGCGCGTAGGCTGTATCTGTTCTTCTCCTTGACCATCATCGTTGGCGGCAATACCAAAGAGGTTAGTCAGATAACGAACATCCTGATCAGCATGTACATCTTTTTTTTCCTCGTTAGGGCGTCGTTCTGCCTGTAATGTACCTTCCAACCGTGCCAGCATAGAGCGCAACTTGCCCTTGAGCGAGGACCCAGGAATAAACGGTTCTCCGTGATGGTTTTTGATGACATTCAGGTCTACCCCTCCGATGTCTATTCCGTCTTTTGACCCGCCGATATGTAGAGCCGTGACAGCCTTGATTTTCCCCTTGATAATTATTTTCCCTTTTAGACAGGGCAAGCTTCTACTATTTTTATCTCTCATGATTAGCGGGTTTTGACGTTTTCGTAATATTTGTGGTAGGCCAGAACAGCTTCGAAGAACTGCTTCAACTGATTGAGTTCCCTTTTTTGAGTGGTTACTTCCTGAACCATCTCATCCAGTAGTTTTAACAGAGCATGGAAGCCTTTGCTACGGCGATCAGATTTCCCCCTGATATAAGCTAGCTGTACGCGTAACATGGCCAATTGGGACTCTTCGTTGCTATTACCTTCATTTGCTCGAATGCGTGCATACACATTGCGCAACTGATTGGCTGTTACAAAGCGGGCATTGCGCTCCATAAAAGTTTTAACTGTTTCCACAGTACTATCATTCATTTGGAGCAGATTACCTGCAGCCCCCTCTTCAAAGGTGTTATCCTCTGGTTTATATAGTGATTTACTCATCGGAAGAAAGTTTTATCGTACGGGTTGAAAATTCCGCCAGCCGAGCTGCCAGCGGGTAAGTCATGTGTGTGTTGCCTCCTTTATTCTTGTGCGCTTTCAACAAAGCCGGGGCATATTCTTTAACCAAGTCATCCACTGTCTTGAAAGTATCTGATTTCCTATTACGCATCCGTCCCAGAAAATGATAGAGGTGCCACTCTGCTGGAAACTTCTTTCGTTTTTTACGCTGTGCACTTGGATGCGGCATTTCCTGAAACCCCTCGCTGCTGTGCTGAATACGGTAAAACAAACTACGATTACATTGTTTGCTGCTAATCAGCCCTGCCAGTTTACCTGTCCATTCTTGGCAACTGCGGTAATCCTCCCATAAAAGCGCCTCATTAAATAAGCAAACACGGTGCTTGCTATTGGCCGGTTTACACTCTTTTTCGTAATCTTTTGCCGTATCGATGGCTTCATTGGCCGCCCTGGCAAATAGAATAGTCGGATACTTTGGCCCTACGACCTCTATGCCAGCAGATAAGGTGATTTGTCTATCAGCGACAAAACCAGTCGATTTATGCTGCTTAAGTTCCTTTATAAATTGCTCAAATTCAGCTTCGATTCGATCTGCAAAAGCCAATACGGCATCCCAACCTCCTAATACAAAGCAGTCATCACCGCCGGCAAAGACAACGTACAGGTTTTGTGAAAATGCTGCTGCTTGCTCCCCTTCCTGGGCCCTATACTGTCCATTACTACGACGCGCATGACTAGTATACGCAAATGTGTTATTCCAAATTTCACAGAAACGTTCCTCAAAGAACCACTTAAATGCTTTCGAAAGATAGGTCATTGCGTTGACGTCCGGCAAGTCACCAAAAATATTACCTAGATTATCGACATCCATTTTAAGGATACCTAGCTTAGGCGTACCTGTACGCTGCCCTGCCAAGGCTGCTAAGGCTGAAAATTCCAGTATTTGACCTGCTTCGACACCTCTCTCAGGGGTACCGTCCCGTTCCGCTTGCCTTTTATATTCTTTATCTATAAGGTTTTTGAGTGGCTTGTTCTCTAATAAATCGTTATCCCAAGTGGGCAGGTTAGCCAAAATGCTTTTGTCTAGCTTCTTGTCTTCACTAGGTTTACCTACTATTTGCAATTGGAAATCGCCTAACCGGATCACTCCATTAGAGCCTAGCAAGTCCTGCAGGGAACCGTCTGCCGGTTCAATTGTATATCCCTTGTGTTTTACTAGCTGCTTGGTGAGTACATTCCATTTGTCCTCTTGGTTCTTTTCTTCTCTATCGGGAAGGTCCCGAGGCAACTCAAAGGAATGGAAGGCTTCATGTTGCCCCTGATGTTTACGCTGTTTATCCCTGACAGACTGTTGCTCCAGCGCTCGTTTGCAGTTCCTAAAATCCTTGGCATCATAAGATACAATGCTGATGCAAACATATAAGGAATAGGGCGTGAGCACCTCGTTCAGCCGACCTTCCATGCCGCCTAGTAACGCTTCCTCGTCATTGACCAGCATATACACATTGCCACCCCCATTGTAAATGGTATAGCAATCATCATTAACCGCTTGCTTGATGTTCTTCTCCGCCAGCCACCCCAGTGCCTGCACCAGAAAGGAACGCCCTTTAAGAGTACGTGCCGCTTTATCTGACTGCACATGGAAGATGTAGTCTTGAATACCCGAAATGTCCACTTTGAGAAAGGTGGAGTAGTCTGTTGGGGGGAGTTTAATGTCTTCAAACGGCATATCAGGCTGCTCGGAATAGGATTTATTCATGTTCAGTGTTTACTGTGGTTGTAACCCTAAAATAGCTTCTGTGATTTGAGTTGCTGCAATACTTTAAGCGATCGCACACACCTAGCTTGTACTGCACCAGCGGATAACGATAGTGGAAACGGATATCCGCCTCCGGGTCGTTGTTGTGATTGTGGTAATGCTCCCGCTCGCAGCCTACTTTCTCGATCACCGCCCCCCGGAAGGCCGGCGTTTCGTACGCCGCGATCTCGGTGTCGAAGGTGACGCTGATGAGGCGGAGTTGTTTCATGAATCAATCTGGTTTATTAATAGTGTTCGTTGGGCTTAGTACTCGATCAAAATTTCTTCTATCCTGGATATCAGGGAGGCGTAGCTGTTGGCGAAATAGAGTTTCAACTCCCTGTCCGCATTTACTTTCTTTGGATCTACTCTCTTTGGACCAAAATACAAAAAGCTGACTTGCTTGGCATAATCGTTTAGCATGGCAAGTATAGCTTCCTCTGTAAAATCAGATTCTACCATATCATTGATGACCACCAGTTGATTGCCTTTGATCACGGAAGAAGACAGCTGAGCCGCATTGACGAAGTCGTAATCCTTGAATTCTTCACCATCTAGCACCTTAGTGATTGCCTTATATTGAGCGTCGGTATTACTATTGACAACCAGTAGCTTTTTTTGCCTTAGCTTAACCAAGGTTTCAAATTTATGGAGGGCG
>CAZCVM010000343.1:0-2051 GCA_964501965.1 uncultured Leptospiraceae bacterium
GGGTAGCATTCCAGCGGAATTGGCAGGCGTCCAGGATATCACTGTTTTATCTCCGGCCAATGGGGCAGGTAAGGTCAATGATGTTGTGTTGGCAGCTTGCGCTTTGGCTAAAGTCACAGGTGTGTACGCGGCAGGAGGTGCCCAGGCTATTGCTGCTGCTGCTTATGGCACAGAGACTTTGCCCCGAGTTTCTTTGATTGTGGGCCCGGGAAACAATTTTGTCAACAAAGCAAAGTGGCAAGTCCATGTGGAAGAAAAAATCGCGATTGATTCGCCTGCTGGACCAAGCGAGGTTTTGATTATCGCGGATAAAAGTGCCAATGCTCAATGGTTGGCTGCGGATATGCTCAGTCAGGCCGAACATGGAGAAGATTCTGTAGCTATTTTGTTGACCACTGATAAAGGGTTGGCCAATGATGTGGCTTTCCATGTAGAAAAACGTCTCAAAGAAAATACTGACCGCAATGAAATTAAAAAACAGGCAATAAAAAATTTTGGACGTATTTTGTACTGTTCGGATTTGCAATCCGCGATTGATTTTTCCAATGTATATGCGCCGGAACATTTGCAAATCATTACCCAAAAAGATAATTTTGTTTTGGATCATATTACCAATGCTGGTTCAGTGTTTGTGGGCGAATATACGCCTGTGGCAGCCGGAGATTATGCGTCCGGTACGAATCATGTTTTGCCTACTAGCGGCCTGGCTGGTGTTTTTACCGGATTGAATGTGGAAACATTTTACCGCAGATTCACTTACCAGCGTTTGTCAGCCAAAGGACTAGGTTTATTGGCTCCTGCTATCCTGACCCTGGCAGAAGTAGAAGGACTGTCAGAAGAGCATGGCCGGTCTGTGAGTATCCGCATTGCTGATTTGAAATGATGGGACTAAAAGCGGAGATAAAAAAGGAAAAAATGTGGCAGTGCAACCGGAGCCGGACAAACATAATACAGGTGATGATCCGCGAATAAATCTTACAGAAGATTCATTGGACAATGAATTTAGTTTTCGGCCCCGTTATCTTGAAGAATTTATTGGTCAAAAAAGAAATATATCCAATCTCAAAGTTTATATCCAGGCTGCGAAAGAACGCTCTGAGAGTCTGGAGCATATCCTTCTTTCCGGCCCTCCTGGTTTGGGAAAGACAACTCTGGCAAATATTGTTGCCCGTGAAATGGACGCTCCGGTCCATGCTACCTCAGCTCCTGCCATAGAAAAATCCGGTGAATTGGCTGCGATATTGACTTCTTTGGAACATGGTGAAATTTTATTTATCGATGAGATTCATAGGCTGCCCACGCAAATTGAAGAAATATTGTATCCAGCTATGGAAGATCGGGAGATAGATATTATGATTGGTCAGGGGCCTACCGCGCGTTCGATCAAGCTATCCCTGAAACCGTTTACTTTGATTGGTGCTACTACCAGGCCTGGTCTGTTGAGTTCCCCGCTTACAGCGCGGTTTGGTATTGCGATGCGAATGGAATATTATGAAGATGAGGAAATGGTTGCCATAGTGCAGCGGGCCGCAAAAATGATGGCTCTGGACATGGAACAGGAAGCTATTCAGGAAATTGCCAAAAGGGGACGCAGGACGCCTCGGCTTGTTTTGCGTTTGTTGCGTCGGGTTCGTGATTTTGCTCAGGTAGCACGAGAAGAGCGCGTTTCATTGACGAGAGCACGGTTTGCCTTGGAACAATTGGATATAGATGAACTGGGTTTGGACCCGATGGACCGAAAACTGTTGATAACAATTATTGATTATTATCGCGGTGGTCCAGTAGGTCTCAAAACATTGGCTGCAGCCGTAGCAGAGGATATTGGAACAATTGAAGATATTTATGAACCTTTTTTGATTCAAAGCGGTTTGCTTCAGCGTACTAGTCGGGGCCGAATTGTTACTCCGGCGGCTTATGAGCATTTGCGGATCAAGATGCCTTCCTCCTTGCCTCAAAATGAATCCCAGGGAGATTTGTTTTGATAGATGGATACAATAAATTTTGATTTTATTGCAAAAAAGAAATGGAAAATTTTGATTGTAGAGGATGAT
>CAZCVM010000343.1:2061-3595 GCA_964501965.1 uncultured Leptospiraceae bacterium
ATGATAAAGTTACTTCTGCCATTATTCAAAAAGAGCTATCTATCAATGGTTATGAAACGGTATTGGCATATTCCGGCGAGCAAGCGGAAAACGCTTTGCGTTTGCACAATGATATTGATATGGTTGTTATGGATTTTACTTTGCCGGATACGGACGCTTACAATTTCATGGTCAATTATGAATATAGATACAATAAGAAGACCGCTCCGTTTATTATGCTTACGGCGCATGATTATACCCATTTAGCTGTAACTATGATGAAACTGGGAGCTGAGGATTATATTGTTAAGGAAAAGAATTTTATTGATTTATTGACATCCGCGTTGACTCGTGTTCAAGAAAAAATCGTCGCGAATATGAAAATAAACCATACAAAGAAAATCGCGCAAGAGAAAATAAGTTTTTTGACTACCGAGATCATCCGAATTCAGGAAGATAAAATATCTTTTATTGCCAGCGAGATACATGATGATATTGGTCAATCATTGGTGGCTTTGAAAATGATGATTCAGTCTTATCTTGTAAATACTGACAATATGACGCAATCTGTAATGAACCAAGAAAGCAAAGATATTTTGGTATATCTTGATTCTTTGATGAATCGGGTTTCTGATTTGTCGCATCAATTGAGCCCGATTGCGTTAAAAAACCTGGGTATTGAGCAGGCTATTTTGGATTTGGCTCAAAGATACAAGTCCCGGTCAAAATTGTATATACAATGCGATTTGATTGCTTTGCGAGATTTTTTTCCAGACAATTGGGATATAAATTTGTACCGTATCGTGCAGGAAGCTGTTTCCAATGCTGTCAAGCATGGCAATGCCTCAAAGATACGGATAATGGCGCGTGAGATAGATGATTTTATTGATTTGATAATTGTTGATAATGGTTGCGGTTTTAATAAGCAAAAAAACCAGGGCCAAGGTATTGGTCTGGAAATAATGAAACAAAGAGCCAAATTGCTGCATGGTTTTTTTGTCGTTTCAAGCAAGAAAAATCTAGGAGTCCTTGTCCGTGTCCGAATCCCCAAATGATTTGGTTCATAAAAAATATAACAAAAATAAAAAGACGAGCAACATGGATAAAATGGATAAAATTAATAAAATTGATAATGTCGACAATGTTGACAATGAAAGTCAAAAAATTTATCAGATTGTGCTGGCTGATGATCATCCGATTGTGCGCAAAGGTCTAAAGGAATTGATTGACAATAAACCTCATTTGCGGGTGGCAGCCGAAGCCGGAGACGGTCAGGAAGTATTGCATTTGATTCGTAACATAGAATGCGATGTTGTTATATTGGATATTTCTATGCCAAAATTGGATGGTATCAAGGCACTGGTAGAAATAAAGCAAATTGTCGGCAAATTGCAGAAGGATATTAATGTGATTATTTTGTCTATGCACAAGGAAAAGATATTTGTTGATCAGTCTCTAGCTAATGGTGCCCAGGCCTATATTCTGAAATCAGATGTTTTTGACAATTTGATTTATGCGATTGATCAAGTTTGCGTCGGCAAACAATATTTTTCCC
>CAZCVM010000344.1:0-3591 GCA_964501965.1 uncultured Leptospiraceae bacterium
AGGGAAGCATAGCATTGTGTGTTTGTTAATCAAGAGGGCATAAATTCACGCTTACCATGATTGAAACAATGTTTTCTTTGCCGATATCTGTTTGAGAAAATTTCATAAGCTTTTTCAGGAAATTTTTGCAAACAGTCCAATCACCGGAATGGTAACTGTTCAAAGCTCCGGAAACATGGTACCAGGCTACCCTGTCATTAAGAGAGACTGCCTTCTCTGCCGCTGTCTGACCAAGGGTGAAATGTCCTGTTAAACGAAATATATGGCTCTGGTAGGCCAGGTAAAGATCGTTCTTTGGTTCTTTTTTTAGAGCGGTGTTTATATATTTTAAAGCTTTTTCGTAATGTTTGTTTTTTACAGATTCCACCGCTTGATTGTATAATTCCCGTGATGATGTCTGTGATGTCAACGGTTGTGATAAAATAAATAGAAACATCAGGAGGGAGATCCGACGAATATTATAATTATGGTTTATCGATAGGCTCATCATTTTTGGTTTACCTTTTTTAAAGTTTCATTTATTGTTCCAGGAGATTCCGTTGATAAAAAAGTAAATGGAATCAATAAAATTCCTGCTAAACGCAATATCTTACTTCCTTGGACGAATTTTCAAAATAACAACGATTGTGATGACCAGAATTAGCGTTGACACTGCGGTAAAAACAAGTCCGATGATAGTCATTGTATTATTCTCACCAGTGATGAGCACCCAGATTCCCGCAATAAGCATCCCCGTAAGCGTGAAAATAGCGACAATGGTGCCTATAAGACCGGAATAGTTAATCTCTTTTTCCTGAGCCAGCTGTCTGTCATGTTTCCAGGTAAGACGACGATAAATGTAGGAAAAAAACATAAAAGTTCCGGGAAAAATAAATATCATAGTGCCAAACCAATAAGCAAAGCGAACTGATCCAATGTCCGGAAGAAAGGAATATAACACCTGCACAAGAGACATGGAAACTCCGGCAACAAGGAATAAGTACCCTGTTACCAGGAAAGCATACCGCTGTGGAACGCGCTGTGAAAAGTCAGGATCATTATAACGCCGAGAGTCGATGAAAATATATAACTGAATCAGCCCCATCCCCCCTGTTACTGCAGCAAGGTACCATCCCCAGAATAAATCGTTACTGTTCCACTGACCTCTATGCACCACATACAGAATAAACAGCGAAAAAGAAAGAAACATAATAGCGGTAATTCCATACCTCAAAGAGCCCTTTATTTGAAATTCAATCATTACTCACCTATGTCCCCACAAAACGGGGTTAACAATGCATGCTTAACATTTACAATATTTAAAAGTTTTCATAGCAGAGGATTAATAAATGCTATCTGCTGCTTTTTCTTATGTTTATGTGTTTCCACTCAATAAGTACCGGCTTTGCAACTGTTTTGAGAGAAAAAGTCTTTACTGCTCTGTTTATCGCCTTTATGGAACGTTCTCTTTGAAATGAACCTGTTACCACAACACCGCTGCGAATATTTTCTTTCCATTTTGTAGTGGCATGCCGGTACGCATCATATTCACCATTTGCTCTGTATACAGCCCACACGGTTACCGGCTTCTCTTTTGTCCATGTTGAAGATACCACAGGAGCAGCAATATTTATCTCCGTGAGACCAGTGCCGGGTAGCTGCTGGTAGTATATTTTTGTTCTTATCTCTGCCTGATAAGAAGTTTCAACATGCGCATCTGTGAAGATAAATCCCGATGCCTCAGGGAAATTTGTTGCTTTACTGACAATAGTGTTTGCCACTTTCTCTTCATCTAATGATACTACAAATTTTTGACCCCCGGGAGCATAATACCATGCAATCACATTTATCGCAAATGTTACTATAAAAAAGACTGCCGTCCAGATGTTTGAACCCGATGATTTTTTTATTTGCCAGGTCAGTACTGCGGATACTGCAAAAACACCTGCTGCTGCCATGTAACTTTGACCGGTAAAACTCTGAACCAGAGCAGAAGCTATCGCAAGAAGGAAAATCCAACCCAAAAATTTCATAATGGTATCACCAATATCAGCCATTACAATCTCCATTTTTCATAGTATGAGATGTTACTCATGAGTGACTCTTTTGTTTTTTCGGTTCGAACTAATGTTGCCCTTCGATGAGTTAATTATTATTCAACTGTATATTTTTTCAAGGAATAAATTTATTCTTTAAAAAATAACATAGTACTAAAAAAAACATAAAAACAATTAACTCATCAAAGAAATCTTTTTACCCAAGCTAAGTTTACGGCCAGTATCTCCAGATCGATGCATCTCTGTTTGATGCTCCTGTACTATATCCGCCAATAACAATACGCCCTATATTGTCCAGCTTCAAAGCAAATGCAGTATCATGGCCATTTCCTCCGGCTGCTCCGTTGTGGGTCAATACTCCATCCGTATCAAAAGAAGTATCAAGAGAACCATCGCTTTTCATTTTTAGGACAATCATATCCCAGTTGGAAGTGCCGCTGCTTCCTGTCACAAGTATTTTTCCAGAAGCATCTATAGATAGACTATTACCCTTATCATTATTTGTGCCATTATTATAAACTGCAAACCCATCCGTGTCAAAGGAAGTATCCAATGCTCCAGTGGACAAATACTGCCATACAACAATATCATCATTGTTGGCGGCGTTTTTACTTGTTCCAGCAATCAGTATAGCACCGCTGGAAGAAATAACAATGTCGTTTGCTATATCATCGCGATCCGTGCCGCCCGCAGCCCCATCATGGGTCACAATGCCGTTTGTATCAAAACTGGTATCCGGTGTGCCGTCCGTATTGTATCTCCAAATTGCCATCGCATCATCTGCGCCGAATTTTGCTGCATAACCGGTTACCACAATTTTACCGGAGGAGTCCAGAGCCAGAGCATTGCCATAATCATTGGAATTTCCACCAATGGTAATTGTTCCGCCTTTGGTTACAATGCCGTCACTGTCAAAAGTGGTATCCAGTGATCCATTGTTATTTAGCCGCCAGATCACCATGTGACGGGTATTGCCCGCACTTCCAGTAATAATAATTTTGCCATTAGAATCTATAACAATATCTTCGCCGTAATCTGGTTCGTCCGCGGCTTTGGCGCCATCAAAGACAGCTATGCCATCTGAATCCAGTGTTGTATCCATTGTACCATCAGCGTTCAGTCTCCAGACAACCATATCTGCATTACCGCTCGCATTGGTACTGTATCCGGTTATCACAATTTTTCCATTGGAATCTATGACAACAGCTTTGGCTTCATCATTCCCTGAACCACCGGCAGAACCATGCAAATATTTCTTTCCGCTACTGCCAAATGCCGCATCCAAAGAGCCATCAGCCTTGAATTTCGCAATAAACATATCTTTATCACTTCCATTATGAGTGTAACCTACAGCATACACATTGTCACTGGAGTCTATGACAATATCATAGATTTCTTCCAGATTGTCTCCGCTTCCGGTTATATCGCTAAGAGTATGGATACCAGTCGAGTTAAAATCCGTGTCCAAACTGGCTGGGCTCCCGCAGGTGACCTGGAGATTGGTCACATTACCTCCTTGAATCGTACCGCTGCTATTCTTGATCAAACAAGACTG
>CAZCVM010000345.1:0-3571 GCA_964501965.1 uncultured Leptospiraceae bacterium
GCCGAGCGCAATATCATCTCAGGCACCACGCCATTCGCAAGTACAACGCGGAGCGCGACTACAGCAAGTGGGCACTGATGCAGCGGGTGCGCGCATGAGCCGCCAACTGCCGCTGTTCGACCTGCCGGAGCCGGACGCGCCCGATCCGCTGTCAATTCCAACGTAACTGCGAAATGAAATGAACATGTCATGGTCGTTTCAGGGATATAGATGCCCTGCATCGGGGTAAAGGGTTCCAGACTAAACGCGAAAAAGCTGCTGTTTTCCAGCGTAAGCGCGAAAAAGTTGTGTGCCTGTGACGACCATCAACAGGTGACAGGCACACAAGCGCTCAGAGCGTGTTGTGTTTGCCAGCAACGACATCTTTCAGCAGCATTCGCAGACGTGGGTAATACTTGAGTCCACGTGGGGTATGTCCCATGACCTGAGCAATCGCTTTCTGTGTAACGATCACCCCGGTTGCCTGTAAATGTGCAATAGCATCGAATGCCTCCTGTACGAGTTGTTCATCACGCTGATGAAAATCACCTCGTTTCAGGGACTTAAGCTCATCAAAAACGGCACGTGTTTCAGGGTTTTTGGCAAGTGTGCAGACTTTCAGCCCAATCCGTTCAGCGACTGCTTCCTGCGTAATGACCGCTCCTTCCTCTTTGAGTTGTTGTATCGCAGCTCGCATCCGTTCGGGGCGCGAAGCGCGTTCAAGTTCATAGGCACGCTGCTTCGCTTCGACAAGCTCGGTCATCAGTGCATTTACGGTGGGATAGCGTGTCAGCCTGGAATAGGGAATACCCAGTGTCTGTACGATGCTATTTTGTGTCACAGGTTTACCCTCGGTGTGCAATCTTTGGATTGTTTGTTGGACATCGTCAAGCAGTCGTGCCTCGTCAGCTTGCCAGTACTGGCTGACCGCTTTTCGAATCCGTTCGTGTATGACGGGGCGATTCCCCAGCACCATCGGGGAGATACCCAGTACAGCCGCAATCGCGGCCTGTCCTGGATATTTTTGCATCTGCTCAAATTCATGGAGGGTCTTTTCGACGTATTGGAGCAGGACATCATGGTCAAATTTCCCATCGGGTGCCAGGATGAGGCGTAGATCAGATGGGACTTTCTGTGGCTCACGCTGTTGATATTGTTGCTGTGCCTGCTGCCACAAACGGCTAATTTCCGGGTAATTCCTAATGCGCCCGACAGTCAGTCCCAGATCTTTCTCCAGATGCATCAAGGTCGCGTTTTCGTCCTGTGACAGGAGATGTTCCATTCGCTGCTGAGCATGGGCGATGAATGCCCGACGTGTGTCGTGTTGACGGGCTTCTTCATCCTGCAACACGCGATGCACACAGGCTAACAGGCGGGGATAACAACGCTGAATCCGACTGTATTTGCAGTGTAGATGGCGCATGAGGTCCATTTTGCGAATCGGTTGATCACGTTCAATTTGCTGCTGGACAAAGGTCTCCGTTGCCGCAATGAGTCGATCTTCTTCAACTTCATGTTGCTGTGCCTGTGCGTGCTGGAGACAGGCGAGAACACGCGGATAAGCGTTGAGGTCCGCATGATCAATATGCAGCGCACGCGACAGCACTGTTTTGGTGACATTGACTTGCTTGGAAAGCCAATCTTGAACGAGGACTTGCGTTTGTTGCAACAGTTGGGTCTCACGCTGATCAGCCTCAATTACCATACGCTGCGTGGTCTGTGAGGTGACCGATTGTAAATATGGGTGGGGCTGGGTGATGTCGTGAAAGACCTGCTGCATACTGAGTCCCAGATAATCGGCGTAGCGCTGTAACAGAACCAGCGTTGTGAGTCCGCGTGGATGGTCGCGTTCAACACGTCGCAGCACATACAACCGGATCGCCAGATCGCGAGCTGTTCGGGTTTCCGTGTGTCCAGCAGCCAGGCGATGTTGTTGCAGAAAGGTACCCAGCTGCTGGCGCTCATCGGGCTGGCGCATCCCCATCAGAAAGGTGTAATCGGACTGTCGAACGGCAGTCCACTGGCGGTCATCGTCCGACCACGCATCCGGTTGGGCAGTTCGCAAATCCTGACCACAATGCGGACAGCCGTGCATAGCAAGGACAACCGACAGGTAAGGGAGGGATTGCTGGCAATGCGGACACACCTCCACCAGGGCACAATCGTGTCGCAAACATCCCCTGATTTCGTTGAAGCGCCACAGTAAGGAATCGTATCCGTGTTCGGACAGGCACTGCGGACAGTAGCGCCGATGGGAAACCAGCATGTGGATCAGTGCCTGTGTGATGGTGGAGCGTTTGATTTGTGGGTAAAAGCGACGGACAAGGGGTTGAAACGTGAGGGGCAGCAGCGTGTGAACCGAAAAACCGGTCACATCAGCCAGTGGACGCAGATTGAGTCCTGTGAACTCGTGGACAAACGTACTACTCTCATCTGGAAAACAAAACTGCACAAACTGGTGTCGAGACACAAAGCCATTGGCATCTCCCAACCGTCCGATATAGCTGGTTAACGACTCAAACGGCAGTGGTTCGGGACGAACGGGCAGCAGGTCGAAGTAATCTCTCATGATGCCGATTCCTGCTGGCGTAACAGCCCCAGGACATCGGTGACCTGCTCGGTTTGCAGCGCCTTCCAACTGGTTTCAAGTTGCTGGGGGGTCAGGTGAGATGCCCCGACCTGAATCGCACGCTGGCTGGCATCGGTAATCAGAATCATGATGTCGCGCAGAATACCCCCTGTGTAGCTTTCAATCAGTTTGGCGGGACCATCAAGGTGGCTGGCATTGCCCGTTCTGTCAGGTAACTGGTAGACATCCAGATGTGAGGATTTTGGGAAAGGCAGCAGCAAGTTGATGAAAGCCAGCAGCTGCCGCAGCGCATCGCCTGTGTACTGCGGTAGATGAAAGTAGTCGTTCCAGCGTCCAGCGATTTCACGATCCCCGTGCGTGAAGTGCTGCGGACTACAGGCGGCACAGATGATCGGCACCCCGGTGCTGAGATTGGAGACTTCCAGCAAACGCCGTCGGATGCTCGGTTGGCGCAACTGCTCAACCTCGTCCACGATGAGCAGTTCAACATGGCACTGCTGAAAGTAGAGGGCAATTTTCATCAACAAATCCTCTTCGTTGTCACGCACCAGATAGTTGAGGCCGCAGGCGAGAATCATACGCTGCAAGAGCGGTTTGGGTGTGTGGTTGCTGACGGGGGCGTCAATCTTGATGATGGGCACATGGTTGTAGGTGTCGTGAACAACCGGACGGGACCGGAAAGCGAGAAAATCCAGATAGGTGGTTTTACCCGAGCCAGACGCGCCACCCAGCAGGAAGTTACGCTGCTGTCCCAGTTGAAGGTGCCGCCGAACGCGCACAATCTTGTCGTCCAGTTGGCGCAGAGCAGGTGTCATGATGAACAGGAAATTGTGCAGCCAGAGCTGCTGTTGGACTGGAGACAGTGCCGCAAACTGGTTCACCAGGTGGCGTTGTAAATCAGCATAGCCGTGTTCCTTGACCACAAGTGGGTCAATTTCCAGCGGATACTGCACCAATTGCAGCCGCTGCTGACGGCGCTGGATGGCAATTTGCGCGCCGATC
>CAZCVM010000346.1:0-3538 GCA_964501965.1 uncultured Leptospiraceae bacterium
TGGTTCCGGCATATCTGGGAATACTGGTGGCCTTTGTATCCTGGAGTTCTTTTGGCCGTAGAATTGACGCAATTGAGCTTCGGCATGTTTATTATGATTCAGTTGCCGTTGACTGTGTTTGCTGTTTTCATAGGTTATTTTTTCCTGCTTAGAAAAATTCCGATCATTCAACAAACGCGAGCTTTCCCAAATGGTGATCATTCAAGTGATAGCATTGATTCAATTCCTGCGCAAGATTTCCAATCTGGGTCTTTCTATTGTATATTGAAACTTATTTTTCCGATAGTTATCATTATTGTTACATTTTTATTGATTCAGATTGTTTTTCCGGCATTGGGAAAATTCAATAAATATTTGCCAATGAGTAGCGGCATTATTTTGGCACAAATTTTCTTGCAATGGCAAAGACCGATGGACTGGCAAATTTGGCAGCAGATAATTTTTTCTAAGGGACTGGTCAAGATGGTGTTTTTAGTAACGGCAGTGCTGACATACGGTGCCTTTATCGATGCGCCCTTGCCTGACGGGAGTGTCTTGGTGCAGCATTTGCGTCAGGAATTTTTGCAATGGAATATCCCTGTTGTTTTTGTTATTGTGGTATTGCCTTTTATTGCTGCACTGACTCTTGGTATTGCTGTCGGGTTTGTGGGTGCGAGTTTCCCGATTGTAATGACTTTTTTAGTTCAATCCCAGACCCAGGCAGAGTTTTTAGCTATGGTTATGCTGGCTTATGCGGCTGGATATGCTGGTATGATTTTATCACCTGTGCATATATGTCTGGTTGTAACGAATCAGCATTTCAAAACCAGTTTAGAAAAAAGTTTGTGGCAATTAATAGTACCTGCATTACTTGTTTTTGTTTTAGCATTTGTATGGTTTTTAGTCTTGCGATTTGGATTTATTTTTTAATATTTTTAACTGTGGAGGAATACTATTTGTTATGGGATTAGAACAATTGAAACAAGATGTCTTGCATAGAACAGTTTCTTTTGGAGTCAGATACGAAGGTTCTATCACGTATTTGCCAGAATTGAATCCGCCGCGCTGTGTGGTCAAAGCTGTGATGATTGATTTGCATCACGATTTAGTTTTGTATATAGGGGTCAATTTGGCTACCATTAAAATTGATGATATTGGCGTAGAATTTTTCAAAACTCCTTTTCCAGATTGCATGAAATCTTTTGACAAATATCAGGAGTTTATCGGCATTGATATGTCGGATCGCAAAATAATGCAAAAGCTGCTTGAGTTTGAAAAACTCAATTGCTTACATCTCAATGAATTGTTTCAAATTGCTTCCAAAACGTTTACTTCCGGTTTTGCATTCTTTCTGAAAGATCAATTTATGCCTGAAGAAATGGATGAATACAAAATGCACAAGGGTGATACTGGTTTAGAAGAAAGGCTGGAAATCAATCGTCATTGGTGGATGAAAGATAGCAGAGTCAAAGACAGTTGCTATGCGTATCGCGAAAATTCTATTCGTCAAAACTACAATGAAAAAGTCAAAAGTATTCCCACTATCACTAAACTGATGATTCAGGCTAGCAAAAAAAATAGACAAAAATCATAAACCAAGCTTTTAGCAAGAGAAATTGATGTCACTGCTTCTAACAGAAGAATGCTAAAAGCTTTTCCGCATATAGATACTACTAGCAGCATTCAGGTTTGTTGCCAGTAGTTGCTATATGAGTTTACTATTTGACCTGAATTTTTTGTCCAGGGTAAATCAAATTTGGATCCTTGATTTTTTCCTTATTTTTTTGATAGATTTTTTCCCAATCGTTTTCGTTGCCCAGGTATTTTTTACTAATTTTTGTCAAGGTGTCGCCGGACTGTATTGTATAAACTCCGTTTGGAGTGTTTTGAGTGTCAGGAACGATGTTTTGATTTTGTTTTACCTGGTTTGGGGCAGGATCCGATGCTTTTGAATCGTTATCAATTTTTTTTGCATTGCTTTGCTGGTTCACATTGTTGGCCGCAGATTTGTTTATTTTGTCTGACTGATCTGTTTGGTTATTTGAGTCTTGATTTTTAATTTTTTTGTCATTATTTTCAGTCAATATTTTTTTGTCCGTCAGGTCGGTTTTTTGTGTATTGCCGCATTGGTCTGTGAAAAATACAATCAACAAGATGATTGCAACCATAAGCAGGAATATCAAAGCGGTTTTCAACCAATTGCGTGATGTTTCCTGTTTGCGTTCACTGGTATCATTCATAGATTCATTAGAATCTTTTAATGATTTTTTTGGTGAAGTTTCTGGCGTTGTCGGTTCTTGCGTTGATTGCTGGTTTACAAAATCTTTAGCCGTATCTGATTTGGGCTCAGTTTCGGTTTTTGCCTGCGCTTTGCTTGTGCTAGCTGAAGATTTGGTTGCATTGTCTGTTTCTTTTTGCTTTGGTGGAGACACTTTTTTTGCTGATGTAGTTTTTTTTGCCGTTGATTTTTTTGCTGAGGATTTTTTTGTCGAAGCTTTGGTTGGTGCGGCTGTTTTTTTCTCGTCTTGGATATTTTTATGGCCTTTTTTTGCTGCCCAGCTTCGTATTTCTTTGCGAAACAAATCGTCCGCTTCTTTGGTAAATTTGAAATTGTCGCGGATGTATTGAATGGTATTTTTTTCTATGGTTGTATAATTCGCATTGTCTGTAACCGTTTGCAATAATGCCTGGGCATCTTGCATAGATATCCGGCCATCGCCTTTGCCAGCCACAGCTTGCTCAGCTTGCTCCAGGATTTCCCGATCATATTTTTTCCCTTTGATTGTCCGATAATAGCTTGGCATTTGTTGTCTCCTTTGCAGCTAGTTTTAAAAAAAAATTAAAATTCAATTTTTATATGATGACTTTTTTCGTCTTCGGATATTTCGAGTTCAATATTGCGCAGGTAAGCTTGTTCCATTTCGTATTCAAAATCTGTTAGCAATTTTTTATACTTTTTTTCATCAATATCCTGAATCGGTATGGAAATATCCATATTGTATTTGTTGAGAATCACGGAGCAGCGCATATTTTTTTCCTGGTCATCGGAAAAAATCACAGTAAAAATATCTGTTCGTTCTGATTGGGTTTCAAATTCCATTTTTCGATTTTTGCCAGTGACTTTAGCAAAAATTTTCAATACTTTGTTGTAATCGTACTCTTTCATATTTTTTCCATTTCTTTTATGGATAATATGGATTCGCCGGCTAGAAAATCAATAAAAAATTATTTTTTTTTATTTTTAGTTGATTAATGCTCGTTTTTTTGAATTATAATACAAATTATTTTTTCAAAAAAATACATTCGTTATCAATTATAATGGTGGACAAATATGAGCAAGAATAACAGTCAAAAGATTCAGGCGGGTTTTATCGGACTTGGGAGGATAGCGGATGTGCATTATCCGGGTTACCAAAACAATAAGCAAGCCAAATTGTATGCTGTATGCGATACTGATGAAACAATTGCTCAAAAGCGGCAAAAACAATGGAAAACGGAAAAGTACTATTTAGATTATCAGCAAATGCTGGAAGACCCGAATATTGATGCAGTCGAGATT
>CAZCVM010000347.1:0-1986 GCA_964501965.1 uncultured Leptospiraceae bacterium
AGCAGTATTGTAGTGAATATCAATGGTATCTTGCGGTTCTTCGGCATATCCGCCGGCCAAAACTACGGCAACCGGTATATTGTTTTTGTAGCAAAAATCTCTGACCAATAAATCCCGTTGGATTAATCCCTGTTTTGTGACTTTCAATGATCCCAATTTATCTAGTTCATAAGGATCCGCGCCGGCCAGGTAAAAAATAAACTGGGGTTGAAATTCTTGAATATGGCTCTGGAGTTGTGTTTCCAGAATTTGGTTGTATTGCGTGTCCTTTATACCCGTGGGCAGACCAATGTCCAAAGAGGATTTCTCTTTGCGAGGGTAGAGGTCTTCCTGGTGCATGGAAAAGGTAAATACAGACGTGTCATTTTGAAAAGTAAAGGAAGTGCCATTGCCTTGATGAACATCCAGGTCAATGATTGCGATACGTTCCAAACCAAAATCCCGTTGCAACAACCGTGCTGCTATAGCCACGTCATTGATATAGCAAAAACCTTCCGCGTGTCCCGGATATGCGTGATGAAAGCCTCCGGTTAGATTCATGGCAAAGCCGTGGTTTGCGGCGAGCTTTGCTGCCAGGATAGTGCCGCCCGTGCCTTTGCGAAACGCTTTCACAATTTTTCCATTTAAGGGCAGCTCGGAGCTTTGCGTTCGTTTTGTCATGCGCAAATCTTTGAGGTCTTCGATATAATACGAATCATGCACCAAAGCTAGTTCTTTGAACGATGCCATGGGCGGAGAATAAAAATAGCTATTGAGTAAAGAACGAAACCGTGTGTCTTGCTGCATTTTTTTGTACAAAAGCTGGAATTTGTATGCTGGAAAAACATGGTAGCCAATATCAAGAAAATATTGCCGCGAATAAACAAATTTGGGTGGATAATTGTATTTTTTCATAGGAAAACCTTATCTTATCCTTAATGAAATGCTAACAATTCATGTAAAGCAATATTATCTTATTTTGAAAAAATTGTATAGAATGAAACGAAAATATGCATAAAATGGCACAATATTGCTTTATCCTGGTATGGGAATTTTATAATTGGTTGATTTTTTGAACGATATAATCGAAACTGTACAAGAGACAAAAAAAAATAAAAAAAGAGAAATAATGGCACCCAGAGACGAAAACCGTAAATCACTAAAATATTTGAAAGCTCAAAAAGAAAAACACAAAAAAGGCAAAATAGATGTGGAGTTTGATTTTTCCGATGTGGACATGGATCGGGATTTTCAATCGCTCAATATGCCGGATAAATTTTTGGGCAGGTTTTCTTTGACAGAAATCAAAGATTATTTATTGGAAACCGGTGTGATGGAGCGTCTTTTGGGGTTAGGCTATATCAATTTGCATTATCGGATTGATATGCGGGCTGAGAATGATCATAGATTGTATATTTATTCTCATAAACCGGATCAGGATAAAATGCTAGTACATTTGCGGGTGCGGCATGATTTATTCACTCTTTCCGACGAGGAGCCATTGGACGCTCCTTTGGAAGGCTGCCGTTTGCTGCTCATTGATTGGCTGCGTTTGCAAAACCCAAAACAAAAATTCCGGCCTGGAAAATTGCCCTATCCCGGGCAATACTATCCGGGACTTGGATTGATGGATCCCATGTCCAAATTTATCAGTATATTGGCCAGCAAATTGGGCCTGACGGGAGTGTTCAATGTGCCGGAATATTTCCATGACGCTATGCTTTTTACGCGGTTTTTTAGGTTTTTGCGGCCGGAAAGCGAGGGCAAGTTTTTGGCGATTCGCCGTGATTTGCGTCATATTGGATTGCGTGTTTTGTCCCAGGCAATCCATGACAATTTTTTGGTGGACAAAAAGACCGGCAAAGTTGTTCCCTGGGACTTAGGAGAACAGATATGCCCGATCAAAGAACCATTGGTGTCGTATTTTTCGTCAAAAGAATACAAGAAAAAAGTACAGCAGGCAATGGAAAAATCCAGTTTCGATTTGCGTATCCAGGAAAAAATCAA
>CAZCVM010000347.1:1996-3537 GCA_964501965.1 uncultured Leptospiraceae bacterium
ACTGATACAGGTGATACGGGTGATACAAATCCGGCCAATAATGCGGATAATACAGATGATCTAAATAATAACATTATTAAAAAAGTATAAGTAAATAATAAAGTAAATAATTAAATTTCAAAAAAAGAAAACAAATGGCCCATTCTTCAGACATATACCAATCCGCTATACTGAAATCTTCAGCCAGTGTAGTATTGTTGAAAGTAACCGAGCAAAATAATATACTCGACCAGGGAGAGGACGCCTATTTGGTTTCGCAGGTCAATCATTCTTTTGAAACTTTGACCAATTTGCGGTCCAACACGATCCTGGATACGCAATTTATCAGCCTGTTTGTTGAAGATCAAGAAAAAGAAATCTGGCAGGAGAAATTGACAGATTGTCTGCTGCAAAATCAATCTGTTAATTGGACATATTTGTCCAGGCAATGGAGCCGGTGGCTGGATATTCAAATAGAAAAATTGACAAAAAACTCTGAAAACGACCATATACTCGCAGTTTATTTGTACGATGTGACTTCTTTTTATCAGCAAAAATGCAAACTTGAAGAGCTGTATAAGATCACGGATAGATATTATTCATTGCCTTTGGGGGAGTTTGATTATGGGGACATTGCAGCAGACGCAAGGAATCTAGCTGAGGCCAAGTTTTGTTTGGTCAATATTTTTGATTTGGAAAACAATAAGTCCACTACGGAAAGCATTGCCGGCCTGGATCAATTGTCATTTTTGGTACGCAAAGCAGTGGAAAAAAGATATGTTGGCCATCAATGGGAAATAAGGGATTTTGCGGGTGGCCGTCTCAAACAGGACAAATTGATTCGAATGGGCACTTTGCATGATATTGCTCAGCACCATATAACATCCATAGCAGCGGGTATACTCATTGGAGTATTTGATCTGGGAACGGTTTATAGTATTGCCCTAATGAAACAAAGTGAACCTTTTGGAGTATTGATTTTTATTATGCATCCTGGGCAGGAAATACCGGATTCATCTTTGTTAGAGATTTTCGCGCGTCAAATCAGTTTATTTTTATAAAAAAAATTCTATGAAATAAAGCACAATACACTTTTACAGGAAAAAGATATACTGCTTCAGGAAGCGTGCCGCAATGAAGAGCTTTATCATGCGATCACAAACAATATGTTTGATATGATTTCCATGACTGACCTACAGGGCAACTTTTCTTTTGTGACCAAAGCGCATGAAATCAATCTCGGCTACAGCAAAGATGAACTGTTGCGAAAAAATATTTTTGATTTTTTGCATCCGGATGATTTGGTCTGGGTGCAAGAGTCTTTTACCAAAGACATGACGCATGGAAACGTTGGACGAGGAGAATACCGGTATCGCCATAAACAGGGACATTATATCTGGCTGGAAAGTGTCGGGTATGTTTCCAGAAAAAATGACAATCATCAAAGTCTGGTTGTTTTCGCTACCAGAAATATCTCTGACAAAAAGAAGGCTGAAGAATTATTGCGCCAGAGTGTGGAAAAATACCAGGCAATTTTCAACAACAGCCCAATGGGAATCTAT
>CAZCVM010000348.1:0-554 GCA_964501965.1 uncultured Leptospiraceae bacterium
TTCAGATATAGTAGCTTTGGCCAAACTGGCAAAGTCTGGAAACCTGGCAAAAAAATCCGGTGTGATCAGATTGACCCGTTTGTCTGTGCATTGGGCACTCAATACTACAGCAACCATTAATTCATACAAAGAACAGTGAGTCAATTCTGTGTCCAGATGCGGGTATGTTTGACGCAAAGCAAGGAGTATGCGCTGATTTTTATCCGGGTTTTTGTCTGATCGAGGAAAATCGGTTTGGATATGGGCCATTTTATTGGTTATTGATTGCCTGAATGAACATTTGTTTGAGTTGATCCATTTGTTCTTTGTTGTCCACTTTTGTGCCTGCTGCGTTTTTGTGGCCGCCTCCTTGAAAGTGATGCGCTATTTCCGCGACATTGATATTGCCCTGGGAGCGCATAGAAACCTTGATTTTCCCGTTATCTTCCTCACGAAAAAATAATGAGCCCAAAATGCCATTGTATTCCAGGGGCAGATTGACAATATTGTCCGTGTCTTCACTCAATACCTGATATTTGTGCATATCTTCGTTTTTAATATACAACACGGCCAAT
>CAZCVM010000348.1:564-1737 GCA_964501965.1 uncultured Leptospiraceae bacterium
ATCGATTGTCATTGTGCAATTCTAAACTTTCCAACACTGGCCCCAACAAAGGAACCCGGCCAGGACGAAAATTTTGAAAAACATTGGCATACAATTCCTTTGGATTTAGGTCATGTTTTAGCAATTCTGCGAGAATGCGATGGGTCATGCTATTGGTATTGGGATACCGGAAAGAACCAGTATCCATGAGTATAGCTGTATATATAGCCTGGGCAATTACCATGTCAAAGGGAATGCCCAAATACGTAAGTAAATAGAAAATCAATTCCCCGGTAGAGGAAGATTGCGGACAGATAAAATTGTTGACCCCAATCAGCGGATCACAAGTATGATGATCCAAAATAAAAAGTCTTCCCAAATCATCAAATGTTTCTTCAAAAACTCTTTTTGTGCGAGGAAAATTGTTGGTATCCAGCAAAACCAGTCCTTTTTGAGCCAGGTTGCCCCAATCATGATCCAAAGGAATTTGCTGGAGAAGACTGTCTGGATCCATAAAAGAGTATTTTTCCGGCGCAGCATCAGAATTTGCGATAAAAACCGGAATGCCCAGTTTCTTGAGACCCAAATACAATGCTATTTGTGAACCAAGGCCGTCCGCATCCGGATATTCATGTGTGGACAAGTAGATTTCTGGAGTTGTTTGAACAAAAAGCCGAAAGTTTTCCATACCTTGGCGCAATCCTTCCATTTGAGAATATTCAAAAATGGGGGAGTCATGCGCAGGTATCGTGCGAACCAGTTTAGTTAAATTTTGAAATTTTGCGGCATATTGGTCCGGTGCAAGATCGCTTTCTTTTGGTATTGTTTTTTTTTTCATTGTGTGCTTTGTCTATTGGCCATTGACTTTTCAAACAAACTTTCATAGAAATATATTCTTGGGACAAATCTAACTTGCTTTGATTCTTAAGTCAAGCGCACTTTGAAAATAATTCAGTGCTTTTTTGTAATCTCCGTGATAATAGTACAAAAAGCCCAGATCAAAATGACTATTGCTATTGTTTTTCATGTCCTGGTCTTGTTGCATTTCTTGTTCCATGTTTTCGATTTTCATGGGGATATCGCCCATTGCTTTCTTTTTTTCTGCAAACGTAGGCAATGGAAATTCTTTTGCCAATGGGTTGATTTTGCGCGATTGTTCCAAAAAGCGCAATGCTTCTTTGTATTTGTTGAGAC
>CAZCVM010000348.1:1747-3531 GCA_964501965.1 uncultured Leptospiraceae bacterium
AAAGAGCAATACCCATAGATTCAAAATGAAAATGATTTGCCCGTTTTTTTTCAATTATTTCTTTGCTCAAACGAACGACATTATCAAATTTTTTATTTTTCAGATGTTCTTTGATTATGGTATCCCGAAAATCAGTGCTATCAGGCTGGATTTTTTCTGCGACAGGCAATAAGTCTTCTGCTTCTGACAAATCTTCTTTTTGTATATATATCTGAAACATTAAGTGCAATATTTCCCAGCTATCATTTTTCAATTCAAAAGCTTTCTTTGCAAAAATTAATGCCTGTTTAGTGCTGTCAATTTGGAAGTATTCATTGGCCAGCGCATGATAAACGGAATGTGTTTTTTCATGTTGCAAAGCTTTTGTAAAATAGAATACAGCTTTTTTGAAATTTTGTTTTTGGGAAAAAGTATGTCCCAAAAGCATTAGCATTTCAAAATTTTCCTGTTGCGGTTGCTGATCCAGGACATATTCGCCCCATTCGATGATTTGATCCAAATTTTTCCCGGATTGTAGGTTTTGCCGGTGTTTTTTGATATTTTCTTCAATATTGCCAGTCAGATTGCTATTCAAAAATTCGATCGAGGGCTGCATAGTTTTATGTCCTCCTGCCTCTAAGACTAAATTGGATTGGAAACATTGTATGTATCCATTTTGCTGTATATATCGGTCCTTTGTTTGCACAATTTCTTTTATTTTTTGTTTTTTTTTGGTTTAAAAGTGGATACTATATGCATTTATCTATATATTCTAATAAATATATAAAATAACGATAAGAACAATCTGGAGGATGGAATGTTAGATACGAATTTGAAGCATTGGCAAACACAAGCAGATATTGAGAAAGCGATTCAGGAAAATGAAAATGTCATGGTATGTTGCGGCAGAATGGGACCAATGTGCATACCCGTGTACGGCATAATGGAAGAACTGGAGCCAGAATACAAGCATGTGCAGTTTTTTGATATGGAGTTTGATACTCCGGATGCAGCGTATATTCGCAATTTGCCGGAATGTCAGTCTTTTTATGGTCTGCCTTTTACTGTATACTTCAAAAATGGTAAAGTGGCAGCCGCGACTTCCAGTATACAAAGCAAAGACCAAATCACAGAAATTTTGGACAAAGAGTTTGGATCAGCCTAATGGAAAAAAAACAATGGGATGCCATTATTTTAGGTGGCGGAGCAGCCGGGTTGACAGCAGGCATTTACCTGTCACGGGCAAAACGGGATGTTTTAATCATTGAAACCGGAGTTATTGGCGGACAAATCCTTTTGTCCCACAAAGTTGCCAATTATCCGGGAGTAGAAGAAATCCTGGGATACCAATTGTCTGCTACTATGAAAAAGCAGGCACTTGGATTTGGCTGTCAAATCGTTACTGGGGTTTCTTTGCAATCAATGGATTTGTCAGCCAAGGAAAAAACGATTGCAATTAAAAATCGACAGGGAGAGCAGACAGTCCAAGCTCCGGTAGTGATCATTGCTACCGGTGGCCAGCCACGCAAATTGGGAATTGCCAGTGAAGACCTGTACAAAGGAAAAGGCATTTCTTATTGCGCCACTTGTGATGGGGATTTTTTTTCCGGCCATGACATTATGGTGGTAGGCGGCGGCAATAGTGCTTTGGAAGAAGCAGTGGCTTTGACCCAATATGCCAGGTCGATCACACTGGTGCATCAGTTTGATCATTTTCAGGGCTATGCCCATGCAATTGACGAAGCCAAAAAAAATGAAAAAAACCGTTTTTTATTGCAATCCGAAGTTCAGGAGTTTTATGGTTC
>CAZCVM010000349.1:0-1192 GCA_964501965.1 uncultured Leptospiraceae bacterium
CTTTGTTTCACCTGCCCAGTTTATTCCCCGTGCCGAAGAAACTGGTTTTATCATTCAAATAGGTGACTGGACATTACAGCAAGCCTGCAAACAAATACATCACTGGAATCAAAAATTTGGCAAAGATTTCAAAATGTCCGTCAATTTTAGTGCTCGTCAATTCCAGGATATCCAATTAGAAGACAATGTCAAAACTGTGATCGATCAACTTGGTTTACCTGGTCATTGTTTGGAAGTTGAAATCACAGAATCTGCTGTCATGCACAATGTGGAAAAAGCTATCGCTAAACTAAAAAAACTCAAGACTTACGGGGTAAAAACCTCCATTGATGATTTTGGCACTGGATATTCATCATTGAGTTATCTCAAACAGCTACCATTGGATATACTTAAAATTGATCAATCCTTTGTGCGGGGTATACCAGCGGACCCCAGCAATATGGCAATTATCAACACCATTATCACTTTGGCCCAAAATCTTGGTATGAATATTATTGCCGAAGGGGTGGAAACCTATGATCAATTGACTTACCTGACCAAAAACAATTGCAATATTATACAGGGATATTATTTTAGTAAACCTGCAGCACCGCCGGAAATCGAAAAAATGATTGTGGCCAACAATTTCTTGTCTTTGATTCAGAATGTGTCAATCAAATAAAAGCTAAGCAGCACATAAGACAGAGTATAGCAGAAGAGAAATTGTGAAACTGAAACACGCAAAATATCCATTTAGCATTAAAAAATAAGAGTATTATATAGTATAATATTGAAATAGGTAAAAAAATGCTTGCGTATTTTCCTGCCTGATTTCCAGTTCTCCTAATAATCTCAATAATCGCTCGAAGGTTTTATCAAAAAAACCTTCCAAAAATCTAATAAATATTCCAAGGAGTTTTTTATGACTATGATCACCATGACCCCGATGTTTGTTTTGGGCATAGACCCCATTGGAGCATTGCAATTGGCTCCCATAATGACCCGTCTGCTGCTAGGTATCTAAAAATCACCTAGCTCTTTTTCTGCCACAGCCAGAAATCCGTCTATATCTTCTGTGGTCATGGCATTGTTCAAAAACCAGGCCTCATACGCAGACGGAGCCAGATAATAACCCTGTTTCAACATGGCATGAAAAAATTTGTTGAATTGCTGAACATTGGTTTTTTGCACTTCAGCAAAATTTTTCGGCACT
>CAZCVM010000349.1:1202-3522 GCA_964501965.1 uncultured Leptospiraceae bacterium
GCAACCGTCCATGGTTTGTTGTATTTGTCAATGATGTGACATAGACCTCGTTCCAGGCGCGAGCCCAATTGTTCCAGATGATCATATACAGAATCGGTCAATTGACTCAATGTGGCCAGTCCGGCAGTCACTGCCAAAGGATTGCCGCTCAGAGTTCCTGCTTGATAGATCGGGCCGCTGGGCGATATTTGTGCCATGATTTTTTTGCTTCCGCCAAAAGCTCCTACTGGTAAGCCGCCGCCAATGACTTTGCCAAATGTGTACAAATCCGGTGTTACGCCATAACGTTCGCTGGCTCCTCCACGGGCTACGCGGAATCCAGTCATAACTTCATCAAAAATCAACAATGCATTGTTTTCTTGGGCAATCTTAGCTACTTTGGCCAAAAAATCCTTTTGGGGAGGCACACAACCCATATTGCCGGAAATCGGTTCCATTATGATGGCTGCGACTTGATTTTTGTTTTGATCCATCAAGTGTTCTAAGTTTTTTTCATCATTGTAATGCACAGTCAAAGTATCTCGGGCAGCAGCCTCTGGTACTCCCGGGCTAGACGGCGTGCCCAGAGTGGCCATGCCGGAACCGCCCTGTATCAAAAAAGAGTCACCATGACCATGATAGTTGCCTATGAATTTTACTATTTTGTCGCGGCCGGTAAAGCCGCGTGCCAGACGTATCGCGGACATTGTCGCTTCTGTGCCAGAATTGACCAAGCGAACCATTTCCAATCCAGGCACCCGTTTTGCCATTTCTTGGGCCAGCGCGGTTTCCTTTTCAGTGGGAGTGCCAAAACTTGTACCCAGTTTCAATTGATCGGACAATGAACGGATGACTTCTGGATGACAATGCCCCAGTACCAATGGCCCCCAGGAACCAACAAAATCCAGGTATTTGTTGCCATCTGCGTCCCATAAATAGGGCCCATTGCCGCTTTCCATAAATACCGGAGTGCCGTCCACTCCTTTGAACGCGCGTACCGGAGAATTGACGCCACCCGGCATAACCAAGGCGGCTTGTTTGTATCTTTGTTTATTTTTTTCAATATTGTACATGATAAATCCTTTTTGAAAAATAAATTTTTAATATATTTTTTAAGGATTTTCTAAAGGGCTCTCATGTCAATTTATTTTTTTATGGCTTCTGACAGCGGCACCATCCATAGATCATGCAGATTGCATTTGGCATAGACCATAATGTGCTCACCCCGTGGCACCGGATGCAAAGAAAATATCGCTTCAAAGTACCCGGCATGTTTGCTAAATACTTTCACAGCCAGGTCCTTTTTATTTTTTTTATCATAGATCGCGATTTTTTCTATATAATGTCTAGGACTCGGGTCTTTGAGCGGCACTGTGACTACGATATTTTGTTTGCGTCCTTCATAAATGACCACCTGGGGCAGATGCGTGTTTTCTTTGCCGCGCCAATTCGCCGGTTTTTTGCGAGTGTACACATCCTGCGGCTTGATCGGATCATTGTCCACAGGCTGATCAATCTTGTCCGCGCACCCCATTATCGAAGACAGAATCATAAAAATCATCGCTAAGCCCGCAAAACGCAATACTATGCCTGGAAAAACAGTTTTCATCCAGTGATCCTTGATTCTTATATCCCATACCATGTTCCTCATTTTTCCTGTACCTTCCGACTTTCGCCTGATTGAATTTTAATCATTCGAAGTCCGGTAAATCCGCATCGGATGTGTTCCAGTTCGAGTGCTAAATATTAAATAATCTGTACCCGCGTCATTGACAGAAATACCATCAAATATCTTGGTGTCAGTCACTGTCCCTGTGGTCCAGCCAAATTGTTTACCAGGCTCATAACACACATTTCCAGTCTGGCATACCGCTTCAAAATCAGACTCGTCCGACGGTGTTGTCACGCCATCTTTTGTGCGCCAGACATTTAAGCCGTTCACATGATTGTCAAAGCCAATATATAGACGCTCACCATTCCTGACAAGGAGAGTAATATGAATATTATTTCCGGTCTTTGTTATTTGATCACTTCCATCGAGCCATTGCGCCCCAGACATACGCGTGGATTTGGTGCCTACGTCACCGATAAATTTCCATCTTGCCTGGGCACATGCTGCTGAAGTATCATTATTATCGGAACATTCAGTCAAGCCACCATCCGAATGCGGAGTTGCCGGTAACCGCCAAAGCTGAGGACGTTCTTCACCTGAAGGGCAAACATCACTATCATCAAAAAAATTGCCCATAGATGCTTTGGTTCCAGCCGCGATATCCGCTGTCCAATTGGAATCTACTGTGAGAGAGGTATTATTGGTCACTGTATTAACAGTTCGGCACTG
>CAZCVM010000350.1:0-3518 GCA_964501965.1 uncultured Leptospiraceae bacterium
ATCCGAAGTTCGGACAATACCGATCTGCGGGACTTTGTACCGGATATCATCTTTGTCATAATAGCCATAACCGTCTGTACCAATCACGGCCCCGCCATAAACAATATTGTTTGATCCAATGATACAGCGCTCTCCAATCACCGCATTAGAATGTATCACCGATCCTTGCCCGACAACCGCATCATACTCTATCGTCACATTGGCAAATATGACCACACCATCTTCAATGATCGCCCCGGCCATAACCACAGCTCCAGCCATAATGGTTACATTATGACCAATTTGAGCATCAGAACTGACAATAGCCTGGGGATCAATGCCCAGGTCATTTTTCTTGCGTCTGCAATCAAACAATTGTAGCAGTCGTATTTGAGCCAATTTTGCGTCTGCAACACTGATCACAGGGAAATTTTCTTGTCCAGTCAACATTTTTTCTTCCAGAACAACTATACCCGCTTTTTGCGTATTGTCTGGCAGCAAAAATTTTTTTTGCTGGATCACAAACACACTGTCCGGCGCAACAGTCTGCGGACTGGCAATCTTTTTGATCTCTGGATTGTCATTGTATCCATCAGGCAATACTAACTGGCCATCCAATATTTGGGCCAATTCTTGGATAGAATACTTCTGATTATTAATTTGATTATTATTTACATTGTACCCGGGCAATGCGTCTTGCAATTCTTTTTTTTTGTCTATCATTTTATCCGTCCTAAAATACTCAAAAACAATTTTTTTATACCAATTCTCTTATACTAAGAACACTTGGGTCTATGTCAATACCGGATATCACCGATACCGAAAACAAACGTCAAATCTTCAACATTTGAAAAACCATAAAATCCATGATAACCACCTGTTTCCTTTTTGCCTTGATAAACAAGTCTCTGCGCCATATACAAACGTATCGGCAAAACGGGTATTTGTACTCGTATACCAAATCCCCAAGAATACACAAAACTATCCATAGTCAATGTTTTTTTGTTGAGATTGGGGCCTAAATCTGTGGTAGATGCAGATGTTTTGTACGCGTCCCAAAGACCACCTGCGTCAATAAATGTCACAAACCACAACATACTTGGTTCTATTGGGATACGATACTCGACGCCATACAAAATCCGGTGATCCCCGCCGTCTGTCCAGTGTTTTTGTTTATCAAATTTAGTATAATTGTAATCTATATAATCCCAGCCGCGCACAGTTTCCACGCCGCCCGCATACAATTTGTCATCCAACTCCACTAAATAATTGTCTGCACGTTGAGTAGATTTGTACCACAAAGGCGGCATCGTAAAATCAGCGGAGAGGCGAAACTGCAATACAGTCGGATAATTTTTGATAAATGGCAAATAGAACGGTGTGACATAAAATTCCAATTTAGGATTCCAGCGTTTGTAATGGTCATCACCCATCCAGCCCACTGTATCCAATTCTAAGTCCATACGCAAACCGCGAGTCGTATTGAATACATTGTCCCGCGTATCCCGATACAAAGACAAAGTCACAGAATTTCTAAATTGCGGGCCCAAATCAATTTGCTGAAAAATGGCGTCTGCAGCGGCTCCGGTAGCTGATACAGCTGTACTGCGTTGCACGCCAAATCGAATATTGGCACCCCAAAAAATCCAAAAACGATAACCAAAGCCTACAGAACCGCCAATGATAGATTTATCGTACTGCGCCTGAATAGAGGTACCTGTGGCAACAGAAGTGACAGAATATGTTCGCAACATGTAGTACATAGAAACATAAAAAGATAAAGGGTGATCATCCAATATCCAAGGATTCAAAAATGAAGTTTGTATCTGTTTTCGTAAAGGTCCATATTCAAACCGCCCGCTCAAGCGCTGTCCTTGGCCCATGAGATTGTTTTCCGCGACCTCTGTAAAAATGGAAAAGCCGGATTGAGTACCATAGCCGCCTCCCAATGAAATAGTTCCAGTGGGCTGTTCTTGGACCTCCACAATCAAATTCATGTAAGGCTCACGAGTGCCAGGTTTAGCGTCCAAATTGACTTCTTTGAAAAAGCCCAGATTGAAAATTCTTTCACGGCTTCTTTGAACTTTAAAAGAATTGAATATTTCACCGGGTTTGACCAACAATTCGCGCCGGATAACCCGATCTTTGGTTTTCTTATTTCCTTTGATAAAAATATTTTCGATTTTTGCTTCCGGCCCCTCCCGAATATCAAAATTCACACTAATCAATGTTTTGGGCGGATATTTTTTGCCGTCAACAACTTCTTCTGTTTGATTCAGTGTTTCTTGCGGAACGATCCGTGCAAAAATGCGCCCTTTGCTTGCATACAGCATAGAAATATTTTGCCGGTCTTCCATAAACTTCTGAATGTCAAACAATTCGCCTTTTTTGGTCAAAGAAACAACACTTCTTAGAGCTTTCTTAGGATAAAGCGGCGCGATTTCTTTGCCGTCTTTATCTAGCTTCTTTTGCAAAGTAAAGGAGTATTTATCAAAATAATATTTTTTACCTTCCTCAACTTGAATATGTATCTCTATGCCTCTTTCTTCTTTTTTCTCGTCTTTCCAAACATATCTTATTTCATCATCTGGGTTGCTAACAATTTTCGCGTACCGATAGCCATATTTTTGCATATACTGAACAATTTTGGTACGATCCTGCATGTATTTGCTTCTATTGAAAGATCCATCTGCGATAAAACCATCTTCTTTGGTTTCCATGACCCCAATGAGATCGCTTTCTTCCAAATTTTTCAATCCGGTAATGCTGATCTTTTGTACTTTGATGATTTCTCCCTCATCAATTTTGAAAATGATATCCACAGTATTGGCTGTTGCATTCTCTTTCCGCAATATTTTCACAGAAGCCAAAAATAAACCCTGCTCCTGGTATTTACCGATAATGATTGCTTTGGCACGTTCCAACAAGTATTCACGTAGAATATCACCATCTCTCACAGGTAAAATGTCTCTCAATTCTGTTTCATATATCTCATCCATACCTTGAAAAATAATTTCACGGATTCTTTTTCGTTCTTTGAATTTAAAAATCAAGTGAACCCCATTGCCCATGGGTTCTACCTCAACCTTTGCGTAGTACAAAGTACTGTCCTTGTCATTAATGAGCTTTTTAGTTGCTTCATTGAGCTTCTCATCACTATAAACCAAGCCTTTGCTGATTTCCATGGCCTTTAAGTCGCTCAAGACATCACTTTCACTCGTGTTGGTCATTCCAGTGAGTGTAATTTTTTCAATTTTTTTGCCGTGAAATTCTTTGTTTATGATTTGAGCTCGTGTTTCTGCTCCATGGAAAAGCAAAGCAAACATTGCAACTAGGAGCAAATTGGAAAATAATAATAAATTTTTCTTTATCATAATAGTAGCCGTTATTCTATATTGGTTGGATAATGATTTGAGATTGATTTCAATTTAGTTTGTGATATTAACGCATATTTTGCCAGAATGCAATACCCTATTAGTTTTCACTTTCCCTGTTTATGTTCAGTTTTTTTCATCATTTTGATGCATCTAAGCCAAATG
>CAZCVM010000351.1:0-1910 GCA_964501965.1 uncultured Leptospiraceae bacterium
CTACAATGATGGTGGCACGTTCACGATACAGCGCGGCACTGTCCTGCGTATGAACACCGCTGGAAGTTCTGGTGGCGCTGTCTATAACGCGGGCGGCACAATGGAGATTGCGGACAATGTCATAATCACGACGAACACGGCTGTCAGTGCTGGCGGCGGTATCTTCAATCAATCTGGTGGAACGATCAATATCACGGATTCAACGATTGCTGACAACACGGCCACGAATTCGGGAGGGGCCATCCTCAATAATGGCACCCTCGCCAGTATCACCCGAACCACGCTTTCGAATAACCGTGCCACCAATGGGGGTGGAATATACTCGGATAGTACGCTGGTCTTAGACACATCAACGCTCATTACGAACCAGGCCACTCTGGCTGGTGGTGCGATCTATCTTGAAGGCCCCGCACAAATCATCAGCAGCACCCTATCTGGCAATAGTGCAACCACAGGTGCAGGTCTATTTGCAGGCTCAGATGCCGTCACTGTCACCAATACGCTTATAGCAGACAATAGCGGAGGTGATAATTGTGAGGGAACACCAGTCTCAAATGGGTCAAATCTGTCTAGCGACTTTTCCTGCCCCTTCACACAGGGCACTGACCAAGTTGGTACTGATCCACTGCTGGGTCCGCCAACCTACAACGGGGGCTACAGCTTAACAGTAGCACCGGGTCTGGGAAGTCCTGCGATTGACGCGGGCAATGCCACAGTCTGTACACAGGATCAGCGCGGTATCGACCGAACATTGTTTGGCAACTGTGATGTTGGTGCGGTGGAGGTACTACCAACCAGCTACAACGCGTCACTCACGGGTACAATCTTAGAGGCAGAAGCCGCTGACAACGGGCTGGTGATTCCACTGGTTGGGGCGACTGTGCGCCACATTGAAACCGGGTTCTTTGCTTTGACAGATGACACCGGGCGCTTCGATCTCAATCGTTTGCCACCTACGGAAGTTACCTTGGACTACGAGGCGTTTTCTGCTTATCCAGCGGAAGCCTACGGTGCCTATCGCGCCAAGCTTGCGCTTCGCGACAGTGAACAACGCACATTGGATCGGCCTGTCTACATCATGCAAATCGACAGAATAAGCCAAACGCTAATCGATCCGAGTATAACGAATCAGGTCAATAACCCTGAACTCGGCGTTCAGCTCACGATTGCGCCGAATACCATCTTTGATGACAATGGTTTCGCCTTTGATGATTTGCTGACCGTTTCCGATGTGCCACCCGACTTTACCCCCGGCACACTCCCCGAAACATTGGATCCATCACAGGTGCTGACGATTCAGCCAATGGGGCTGACGTTCGAGCAACCCGCACAGATTGCGTTTCCTAACGTTGATGGACTGACCGATATTGGACGCACTAATCAACAGTTCGATATCTGGTCCATGAATCATGACACAGGGCAGTTTGAAGTCGTGGGTAAAGCCGACATCCAAGATGGTCAGGTGATAGCTTTCGAGGGCGGCGTGCGTGAAACCTCCTGGCACTTCTTCTTGCCACCCGCACCACAACCCGGTGACCCAGAAGACGGTGATGGTAACACCAATAACGGTACGGAGTGCCCAGCAGCATCGTCGCTGATGCTGCACAACGGCACAGTTCGTACCTCCCATGCGCTCCCCGCCCACATCTCGCTGAACCAAGCGCGGACAGTGAATTTTGTCTACGCGAGCGAACGGGCCAACCCCACCAATGTGCTACCTGTGGATACAACCATCGTCCGGCGTGCTGCCGTGCCGAACAGCATCTCGTATAGCTACAGGTTAGACGAAGCAGATGAGTTCGGCAACATGTTCACAATCGACACTGATAGTCTGAGCGAGAGTCGGAACGAAAGTGTTCGTGGAAGTTTCGCGCTGGATACCTCCAGCTTCGCCACAGGCGTTTATTCGC
>CAZCVM010000351.1:1920-3506 GCA_964501965.1 uncultured Leptospiraceae bacterium
GTATTGATGGGCTGAATCGAATTTATCCAACCTCAGACTTGCGTTTATTGCTTACAAATGGCGATGGCACGTATCAGGTTTTTGATGGTGCGCTTGACCTAAGCAGTTGGTCTCAAGAAGGGTATCTTGGTTCTGCAATTAGTGGGGGAAATGTGGGTTGGGACTTGGTGGGGGCAAACAATACATCTGCTTTCGTACCCCGCAATTGGTTTTATGCTCTTGATTGGGAGCGATCGGGGCCTTTGATGTTAATTAGCCCCAACGTAATTGGCGCCGCTACAATCTCCGGTACAGTAGAATTTGGAGCGATAACGTCCGAGGATCATGTAGGCATAGTATTTAGCTATCAAAAACCTCTTAACTCCGCTGGGGATAATCGCCATGATATGGACTACGTCATGTTTACTTGGAAGGGAGAGCCTGAGACCTTCAGGGGCGAGATTGCGCCAGAGGGATTTGCACTGGTAAGGATCAACGGCAACTTTGAGGAAACTGAAGACTATATCAACAGTTATTTTCTCTATAATGAAACCGAGAAATTTGAGATACTTGCAAGCAATTTCTCAGAGGGGACGGGGTGGGATGCAAATCAAGAGTACGAAATCACAGCTACATTTGATGAAACTCGAATTCAAATACTGGTTGACGGTGAACAGATATTTGACGTTGAGGGGGATTTTCCGGCTGGTCGGGTTGGTTTTTACAATTTCTCTAACGAGTTAACATCTTTCAGCAACTTTAAGCTTGAAGGGCAGGTCCAACGCTTTGTCGGCACCGAAGGTGACTATACTGACATAGAACTCGACGGAGATGGCACTTACACCCGCACATACCCCAACGGGATGGTAGAGGAGTACAACAGTGCGGGACTGATGACAGCGATGGTCGATCGTAACGGCAACCGCACCACCTACACCTACAATGGTACAATCCTGACCTCCATTGTCGATCCGGTTGGGCAGGCCACAGTATTCAACTACAGTGGCGGACGCCTCCAGAGCGTGACCGATCCAGCCAGCCGCACCACAACCTTCGAGTACGACGGCGCGGGTAATCTGACACGGGTGAGTTATCCCGACGGCACAGGTCGCCAGTATGCCTATGATAGTCGTCATCTGATGACCGCTGAGTGGGACTCACGCAACCTCCAAACAACACGCACCTTCGATGGTACCACCGGGCGTTTTCTGGGTGCGGTGTTGCCGGGGAATGTCAACCGCTCCGCAACCAATTCGCAGTCTGCTGGACTATATGCTGCGGGCACACAAGACAATCCCGCTGTGCGTGTCAGTGATACCGTAAGTACAGTGACAGACGGTGAGGGCCGCATGACCACCTACAGAATGGGCGTGCGCGGTTTGCCCATCGAGATCACGAATCCCGAAGGCGAAACGACCACAATCGTCCGTGACCGTGACGGCAACCCAACCCGTATCACCCGCCCAAGCGGGTACTACAATGACATGACCTACGACAACAACGGCAATATGCTGTCCTACTACGACCGCCAGACAACCGGGACAGCGAACTTCACCTACGACCCCATCTTCAACCAACTGCTAACGGCGCAGAACGCTAGCGGTCAA
>CAZCVM010000352.1:0-3495 GCA_964501965.1 uncultured Leptospiraceae bacterium
TATTCTATGCAGGAAATGTTAACCGAAAGAACTATGGTCAAAATATCAGATTTCAATTTTGAACAAATACCAAAGCGTTCTTTTTTTGCTTTCAAAAAATGTTCTATCGAACATTTTACTTTTGTGATTCCTTTTGAGCTGGCGGAAAAAAAATTGGCACAAATGGTTCACCCTGCTTTATTTTTAACATCATTGGGGGATAACTATGAAATATTTATTAACGATACATTGATCTCCCGCAAAATATCTTACGATGAAAAGCAAAATGTATTGTTGTCGCATCACCGGGCACGCGGTCTTTTACTGCCATTCCCCCAAAAATCACTGCAAACCGGAAAAAATTATGTGGTGATACATATCATAGCAGAACCCAATAGTTATTATGCGGGAATGACTATGAAAAATGAAATGTTGATTGGCGAATACCCTGAATTGCGTGATAAGTATTCGGAGACATTGGATTTTATTTTCATGACTGCTTATGTATTAATGGGTTTTTATCATCTATTGTTATTTGTGCGGCGGCCCAAGGAAAGATACAATGCATATTTCGGATTGTTTAGCCTGGCTCTATTTATTTATTTTATGACCCGTAGTTTTTTGGTGTTTGATTATATAGACAACTCGCTCATCATAACCGTAAGTGAATTGTCTATCTTGTTTCTTCTTGTTGGATTTATATTGCTTTTCATTGAAGATTTTTTAACCAGGAAGATTACGATTTTGACAAAAATCTATATTGCATGGTCTATTGCTTTGTCTATGATGATTATTGCTTTGTCAGCGATTTTTGATACAGAACGTTTTTGTTCAGATGTGCTTTTGTTATGGCAGGCGAGCATGGTTTTTTATTTTGGCTATATATTGTATCGTATCGGTCACAGCAATGCGATAAATATCAGCACCTTAATGAGAAAATATCACCGCCTCATTTTACCATTGCGGCTAAGCAAAGCTTTTTGGGTCAATCTGGGTAGTACCGGAGCCGGCAATCTCCTTTTAGGGTCATTGCTGCTTACGTTTGCCGCTATATATGATATCATTGACGCAACGGTTTTGCATACCGGTGTCACCTTTGCTAAATACGCTTTCTTTTTATTGGTGATGGGTATTGTCGCGTCATTGGCAAATCGATTTTTGAATGTTTATCGTCAAGTCGAAGATCTCAATGCATCCCTGGAAAGAAAAGTACAGGAAAGAACAAAAGACCTCAATGAAAGTTTAGAAAAAGTAAAGCTTCTAAAAGTGCAGCAAGATGGAGATTATTTTTTGACATCCTTGTTGATTGACCCTTTGAATACAAATCTGGCGAACAATAAAAGTGTGCGAGTAGATTTCCATTTAGAAGAAAAAAAGAAATTCAAATTCAGGAAATGGCAAAAAGAAATTGGTGGGGATGTCTGCTTAGCTCAAAGTATTTCTTTGCGGGACCGGCCATATACCCTGTTTATTAATGCGGACGCTATGGGCAAATCAATGCAGGGAGCTGGAGGAGTTTTGGTGTTAGGTTCTGTACTCAAGTCCATTATTGAAAGGACATTGGTGTCTCCGGCAGAGAAAAATCTGTATCCGGAAAAATGGCTGCGCAATACATTTGTAGAATTGCAAAAAGTTTTCGAGAGTTTTGATGGATCCATGCTGATTTCTTGTGTTTTGGGGCTTATTAATGAAGAAAACGGCTTTATGTATTGCATCAACGCAGAACATCCATGGACGATTTTGTATCGGGATGGCAATGCTGATTTTATAGAAAAGGAAATGTATTTTCATAAACTGGGTACACAGGGCATGAGCAAAAATATTTGGGTCCAAACTTATAATCTAAAACATGGTGATGTTGTGATTGCTGGTTCAGACGGGCGGGATGATTTGATTTTGGGATACGATGAAAACGGCATTCGGGATATCAATGAAGATGAAACCTTGATTCTGAATCATGTGAATAAAGCAGCAGGGGATTTGGATTTATTGGTGCAAGAGATCAAAAAAACCGGCGAATTGACAGATGATCTGTCACTATTGAGGCTGGAGATTGATTTGCCGGATCAATCTGACACGGCAAACAGTAAAAATATAACGGAAGCGATTGTACCTCAGGCCAAGCTATTGATTAAGCAGCAAGAATGGCAGCAAGCTTTGGAGTTATTGGAGCAAAATTTTTCACCGGAACCTTCTGCAATATTTTGGCAATTGATTATTCAGGTGTTGCTGAAAATTAAAGATTATGAAAAGGTTTTTGATTATGTGAATCGGTTTTTGGGTCTTTATCCCCAATACACCTCGTTTTTATATTTTGGCACATTAGCGGCAAAAAACTTAAAAAGATATGAAGAAGCAGCTGATATGGGGGAATGTTTGCGGTTGCGCGAACCAGACAATACCAAAAATTTGGTTTTATTGGCGGATATATATCGAATGATGCAAAATTCTGACCGTTCTCGAAAAATTTTGGCTGAAATTTTAGAAAAGGAACCAGAAAACCCAATGGCCCAAAAATTGCAGCAAGTATTGGATTAATATTTTTTTTGAAAAAATGGATTTTTTGTATACAAAATGTACTTTTTGTGTTCTTATCGACCGATTTTTGTTGCGTTCGTATCCAAACAATATGAAAATATCAAAATTTTTGATAAATTAATAATAGATTATCTAGATAAAAGGAGAAAGAAATGCGATTTGCTCAATACAAAAAAATAACCAAATATATTTTGGTAACCTGTTTGGCAGTTTTGCTGGCTTTGCCGGTTATAGCTCAGGAAAAGGATGAAAAGGCTCCGGCGGACAATCCTGATGACAAAATAGCAGGTGCCACAACTGTGGATGGAATGAATTATCAGCAAATAGGTTTTCGCGGTGAATTGCCCATAGGAAAACTAGGCTTGGGTTTGGATATCATTGTTTTGTTGGATGAGACCGGCAAAGTCCGCAAAGAAGACTGGGATTATGTGGATGATTATTTGGATAAAATCTATTATGTACGTTGGGCCCAGAAAGGTCAACCTTTGTATTTCAAAATCGGTGGCCTGGATTTTTCCACTATGGGTTATGGCGGCATTATTTATGGTTATACCAATATGGTGGAATACCCGACATACAAGCGTGTGGGCCTGGAAATGCAAATCAATACAGACTACTTTGGATTGGAGCTGTTTGGCAATGATTTTAAGGAATTGATTGATGATAAACCTTCTATGATTGTCGGTACCAGAGCCATTGTTAAACCCTTTGGAGGTTCCTTTTCGATTGGACTTAGTGTTGCCAGTGATATCAATCAGTACAATGGTTTGCGTGATGATGATGGAGACGGCTACCCGGATGATATTGATGTGTTTCCTTACAATAGCAATTATGCGACCGATAGAGACAAATTGAAAGATAAAAACCCGACATTTTATACCGATGCTATATTGGATCAACTGGCTGCGGATGGCGTGATTGATCCCAAAAAAAAGGAAGATTTGTTCAATGTGAATGAAGCAGATCGGAGACCGTTGA
>CAZCVM010000353.1:0-3068 GCA_964501965.1 uncultured Leptospiraceae bacterium
ATACATTTCGGTATCTTCTGGAACCCCGGAAATCCACGCTAGTTGGCTTTTTTTGCACGGGGCTGGCGAATTGCCGTCCACAATAATCCACAGCAGACCCAGGTTCCTGGTTACTAAAAAAATGCCCCAATTTGAAGAATATGATTTTTCAGCAGACTATTTTCCGGAAATCCGTTTTTCATATATAAAAAAAATAACCAGGGATGAAGATTTCAACATCAACGCGCTCTTAAAAAGTGTCGGCCTCATTGGTCAGCATTCAGAATTTCTGCGTGCTGTTGAGTTAGTGAAAAAATTGGCAATGACGAATCTGCCGGTATTGTTATTGGGCGAATCAGGGACCGGCAAAGAACTATTTGCCCAGCTTGTGCATCAGGCCAGTGAGCGCCAAAAGCGGCCCTTTATCGCGGTCAATATGGCGGCAATACCCACGGATTTGATCTCAGCCGAGTTATTTGGTTATAAAAAAGGTTCTTATTCAGGAGCTGTCCGTGACTACAACGGGAAAATCATGGATGCACAGGGAGGCACGCTATTTTTAGATGAAATCGGAGAAATGCCGTTTAGCACCCAATCAAGCTTACTGCGGTTTTTGAACAATCAGGAAATATTGCCGCTGGGACAATCCAAAGCTTTCAAAGCCAATGTCCGGATCGTTGCCGCGACCAATAAAAATATGCCCGACGCGATCAAAAACAAGGAATTTAGAGAAGATATTTATTATAGATTTCAAGTTGGAGTGGTCCACATCCCGGCCTTGCGGCAAAGACGTAGTGATATTCCGCTGATAGCTCAGTTTATATTGGATAAATACAATAAAAAACCAAATGTTAAAAATCGGCGGCTGTCCGCGCAGGCTTTGCAATATTTGCGGGAGCAAGATTGGCCGGGCAATGTACGCGAATTGACCGCTGTTTTGTGGCGGGTCTTGATTTTTAGCGAATCGCAAATCATTGAAGAAAGTGACATCAAACAAAACAGAGACACGATGCCAAGTGGCATCTATGGCCAAAATGATGAAACTCCTGAGATTGGCCAGGGGTTTCATCTGCCCACTTATATGCGCCGAATACGTCAAAAAATCATTGGCAAGGCCATAGACGCAGCCGACGGCAAACAAAAAAATGCCGCCCAGTTGCTAGGAATCAGTCCGGCCGCGTTAAGTAAAGAAATCAATAAAGATTGATATCATTGCATCTGACATATTTTTTTCAATTATTTTCAATTATTTCTAAAATCAAAAAACAATCGAAATGGCATGGAAATTGCTTATTATATTCACATGTTGACAAAAAACTATGTTTACTAAAGAAAGTTTATAAGGATACTGCGCAATGAAACAGCCAAATAATATAGAGCAAAATGCGGACCATAAGAATCCAGATGATATCCTTCTATATTCGTGATATTCTCAAAATAAGCACAATTGTTTATCTGGTTTTAGTTGTGATTTGCTGCTTTGTGATACTAGTTACTTTTTTTGTTTTGCGATTGGAATCGTGGACTAAATTGTCGATTAAATTAAAATATATCAACTTTATTAACCAAAGTTATTTATAATTAAAAAAAATAGGTTGTTTGTGCTATGAATGATTTTTCCCGCGATTACATTTTTTCCAGTCAGGAACTGGTTGCAGAAATATTGCAAGACCTGCCAAATCAAAAAGGTCTGTTGGCGTATTTTTCATGGATCAATGATTTTTTTGCCACAGTATCAATGTCTGCCAAAAATATCGCCTCACGGCTTGGCGGCAAAAAAATTTGGGACAAAAAAAAGGATTATCCTATTTGTGAATGGCCCGGGTTGGTTGTCACCAAACAAAATGTGCAGGAAATTTATGGTCTGTTGCAGTCCCTTTTATTGCCAGATATGTCATCTTTGCAAAACCCATTGCTGCGTCAGGTCATTGTTTCTTATTTAAAAAATAAAGAAATTTGGTGGGCGGGAAATTGGCTGGAAAATATTGAACCAGTGGTTATATTGGATTTGGAAATTAATCATGGCTTGCTCAAGCAATGGGCGATCATTCCAGCCTGGGGACCGATCCGTTTTGATGAATCGCAAACACTGGAAAAAAAATGGCATAGGACTTATTTGTCCGTTCCGACGAAAAATGTGACAGCAACCAATGAATATCGAATCCAGGAGTTGCGTCATGCTCTGGCCGATTTCCAGGGTTGGCCCATTGTCGGCCACAATGTAAGAGATTGGGATTTGCCCTGGTTGGTGAAGCGCGAACCGGAATGGCAGGATTTTTTTTCTTCGGTCGGAGATACATGGGATTTGCAAATTTTGCTTACCCCTTATCATTCTGACACAACGTTACAAGGTTTATTGCAATATTATCGTCAATTTTTATCAGACCAATGGAACCAGCCCTTTTCAATGGATCAACATCATTGGCATTCCGCGCAAGCGGATTGTGTCGCCAATCATGAATTGTATGTCTGGCAATGCTTTGCGTTAAACGCGCAAAAACAAAGCCAAAAAATTGATTTTTTCAATCCGTTATCCATCCTAGACCAGGATTCAGAAACCATCGCGGGCGATTTGTTTGCTGTTTACGCGAGTCTGCCCGTTTTCGCGAAAACATCGGCCGATTTATCGTTCAATTTTTCGTTCAATTTATCGTTCAATGACATAAATCCAACAGCAGAGCCTTTGCGAGATTTTGATCAGGCACAGGATTTTTTGTCTGACATGCAGCCAGGCACAGTATTTTGGACTGAGAACCTGGATATTGCTTTGTATGATTTTCTAAGATATCGCAAACTTGGCCGCAAACATAGCACAGGCAATCAAAATAATACCGCGCTTGAAGCATCTATTATTATTCCACAGCGTTTATTGTTTTCGATACGAAACGATCACAACAAGGCACCAATATTACAGGACGAAATTTTCACTCCTGATTATATTTATGATCACATACAATCCCATCTGGAAAATACTTTTGATTTTTTTGAGCTGCGACGAATATGGTCTTTTGTGTTTCGGTTTGCTCATTTTGATCCCCGTATGTGCGTCAATTTTTCTTATCTGCTAAGGAAACAAAAGAAACACAATG
>CAZCVM010000353.1:3078-3493 GCA_964501965.1 uncultured Leptospiraceae bacterium
CCCATGAAAACACTGCGCAGAAGTCAACATCGAATTTGATACCTGAACACATATATGAACTGAAAAGGCGCATATTGGCCAAAATTGAATCCGCAAAACAAGCTAATCAAAAAAATACAACTAAACACAGTTTACTGATTTTGGAAGATTTTCTTTTTTTGCAAAGTCAGGAGTTTCTCAACCGCTCAAAAGCTCTGCAAAAGACTCCTTCAGAAACTGGCCAGGAAGATTGGCAGAAAATATGCCAGGAAATATTCATACCTGCTGCGCATGAAGCCAATCCTCCGGCGCGGGTCATTTTCGGGGCAGACGAGATATTTCAAAATACAATTTTTCGTCCCATCATGTCTTTGGATTGGATGAAAAAAAATATTGAAACTCGAAAAATTTTTATAAACGCATTGCAAACTATGCA
>CAZCVM010000354.1:0-3492 GCA_964501965.1 uncultured Leptospiraceae bacterium
CGTCTCAAAGCAATGGAAGAAGATATAGAGGATTATAATGATGCCCTGCACATAAAAAATAGCAATAAAACATGGACAAAACATGAGGATTTGGTAAAGGATATCCCTTGCTAAATAAAAAATAACAAAAAAACAAAAGAAAATATCAATCAAATATTTTTGTACATTTCCCAAAATTTTTCATTGGGCTCGGTCAATTCATCATCTAAGGCCAACTCTGGCCTTATTCCTTCCACAAAATACATTTCTATATCACCTTTGCTTTTGGCCGATATCTTGCCTCGGTAAGTGCATTGAAAAAAATCTTTGATGAGAGAAAAGGTAGTTTTGGATATATTTATTTTTCCTGTTTGACTGGTGATTTGCATCCTATTGGAAGTATTGACCGTATCGCCCCAGACATCATAAGCAAATTTCCGCTTGCCTATGACTCCGGCAACAAGCGGGCCGGTATGGATACCGATTCGTATTCCCCAAATTCCTTGTTGCTTTCCAAATAGCCCATTTTGAGATATTCAATAAAACTGGTCATCTCCAATGCCGCCAATACCGCGTCAACGGCATGAGTTTTATTGGATTCCGGGATGCCTCCAGCGCACATATAAGAATCCCCGATTGTTTTGAGTTTTTCCATTTTATGTTCATCTGTTATTGTGTCAAAATAGGAAAAGCACAAATCTAGCTGCGCTAGCAATTCTTTTGGTGTCATTTTTGCTGAAATCTGTGTAAATCCGGAAAAATCCGTAAACAATACGGTCACTGACGCAAAACTCACCGGCTCAAATTTACCTTTTTGTTTGAGTTCATGCAAAACTTTTTCCGGCAAAATATTTTCTAAAATCCGCTCTGTTTCTTCATAGCTATTTTTCAGCTCTTTTTGCTGTTCCAGGATTTTTTGCTCAGCAATCCTTTCGTCAGTTACATCGCGCATAGCAGCTACCCGCAAATGCTTTCCTTTGAAATGAATATTTTTGGCATGTATTTCTATGGGAAATATTTCACCTGACTTGCGGATTCCTTCCATATCATAGATTTTTGTCTCATTGCTAGTAAATCCTTTTTTCAATTTTTCATAGCATTTTGCTGTCACAAGGTTTTCCAAATGCAGTCCATGTATCTCGTTGGAACTATAAAGAAATATTTCTTCAGCGGCTTTGTTCATATCCATAATGCGCCCTTGTTCATGAATGACAATGCCTTCAAAAGCAGCGTCCGCTATGGCTCGAAAACGCTGTTCACTTTCCAGTAAATCCTTTTCAATATTTTTTTGAATCAAAAATTTTTCACGAAGGACCGTATTCAAGTCCGTCAATTTTTCCCGGGCACGCAGTAAAGACAAATGCGTCTGAATACGGGCCAATACTACGTCTTTGCGGATGGGCTTAGTGATAAAATCAACAGCTCCCGCTTCAAAAGCCCGTATCTCATTGAATGAGTCTGTCATGCCGGTTAAAAAAATAAATGGAATATCTTGGAAAGTATTATTTTTTTTTATTTCCAGACACAATTCATAGCCGTCCATTTCCGGCATGATTACGTCGGATAGAATAATATCCACCTGACTCTGATTCAATAAACTGAGTGCTGTTTTCCCGTCATTGGCAAGCAAAACTGTATGCCCCTGGGCCAATAACAGATCATTCATTAAAGTCAGGTTATTTGCTTCATCATCAACGATTAAGATTGTACCTGTTTCCAGAGTGTTCATTGCAATACTTTTCCTTATGCTGGTCCAGCCATCAGCGAAACCAGGCCCGCAGATTTATCCAACTTAAAATTGGCTGCATTTTCGTCCAGCAAATATACAAAATATTTGTCGCTAAACCGAAATATTTTACTTCATCTACTTAATACGAACAACGGCAAAATCGTAGGCGGAGTCTCCCGTGTATCCGGCAATAATTATTTTTCCGTCTTTTTGCAGGGCTACAGCACGCCCAGTATCAACATCGCCACCTATCGGAATAATCAATTTCCCAGCACTACCAAAACTTGTATCTAATTCTCCTGTTATAGTTGCTAAAGGTGTCGCGCTGGCGCGGTCATAAAAATCTTTGCCGCCCTGTTTGCAGCCTGTATGCACTGCCATCAGAAAAAAAATAAATGCAAAAATTGCTTTGACTGGATGTATTTTCATGTTTACCTCTTTTTAATGCGTATAAATTAATGTGTATAAAATGTATTATAAATTTTATCAAAAAAAACATATCAAAAAAAAATAATAATACAAAAAATATACCCAACAAAATAGCGCAAGTATAATAAAAAGGAATACTATAAAAATGCCCAATAATAAAAAAGCAAGCAATTAATTAAAAAAAAATTGTGCCAAAATGACAGACATTTTTCAAACCACTGTCATTTTGACAGACCCAATTTCTAGCATTGGCCGCAAAAACGCGTCAATGGTGCTTATTTGCCTTAAAAAGCATTTATTTTTACTCAAAAAAAAATGGCACGCAAATTGCATATATTTTTGTGAACAAAAAAAACTGCTCGATTTTTATTTCAAAGAATGAAAGCAGAAAATATTGGGAACAAACATTGACAAAAGCAATAAAATCAAGGAGGAAAACCATGAGCTTTCTATTATCACAATATTCCAATCCATTTGACGCGCTTCGGGGACTACAGGAAAATCTTGACAAATTTTGGTGGCAGGATACGCCGTTTTACAATTCACGGGGTATGTCCGGGGCCAATATTTTTCCACCGGTAAATATATTTGAGAAAAATTCAGACCAGCTAATACTGATGGCAGAATTGGCCGGCATTGACAAAAATGATCTTCAAATATCCATCAAAGAAGATATCATTTCTCTTTCTGGAAAACGGGTTTGTTACAACGAAAAAGACCAATTTAGTTTTCACAGAAAGGAACGCAATGACGGCGATTTTGACCGAAGCTTCCGGCTGCCCTACAAAGTCAATCCAGAAAAAGTAAGTGCCCAGCTCAAAAATGGTGTATTGACAGTAGAAATGGAAAAAGCCGAAGAAGCCAAGGCAAAAAGCATATCCGTAAACTAAGCGCGCACGTATGCGCCCAATAAAAAATAAGGAGGAAATACAATGGCAATCAACTGGTTATCAACAAAAAAGGAATCAGACCAAACGGAAACCAATGTTACAAATAATAACAAACAGCAAGAAAACAAAGAAACAACCAAAAGCTCGCGTTATTTTGTGCCGGATGTAGACATCTATGAAATGGAAAACGCTCTGGTAGTCAATGCTGACATGCCTGGTATCAACAAAAATGACATCAAAATCTCGGTCGACAATAATGTATTGACCATTGAAGCGGACATAGACCTATCCATTTTTAATGGTCTAAAACCGATTTACTCAGAATACAAAATCGGCAACTATTACCGGCAATTTCAATTGGGTCAAGTTATTGATGGAGAGAAAATATCCGCAAGATAAGTAAATATAGTATTTTAAATAATTTTTGTCAAGCCTGAATTGGGGCAAATGTAATTTTTTAATAAA
>CAZCVM010000355.1:0-1480 GCA_964501965.1 uncultured Leptospiraceae bacterium
GAACGGTTGTGGTCTAAACACACGGATATAGACCCTCAAAAAATATTGCGTTTTGATGAAAAAGATAACTTCTGGGAAATGGGCGAAACCGGTCCATGCGGTCCCTGTTCCGAGATACATATTGATCTAGGGCCTGATGGCTGTGATAAAAAAGGCCAGGCGAACCATGTTTGCCAGGTCAATGGCGATTGCGGGCGATTTATTGAAATTTGGAATTTAGTTTTCATTCAGTACAACCGCATGGCGGACGGATCTTTACAAGAATTGACGCATAAACACATTGATACAGGCATGGGCTTTGAACGAATTGCAGCGGTATTGCAGGGCAAGACTTCCAATTATGATACGGATATATTTATGCCTATCATTGAATATACCCAAAAACTGGCTGCTGAGTTTTCCCAAGAAAAAAATGAACATATCTATACTTATGCAAAGAATCCGGTTCCATTTAGGGTGATTGCGGATCATGTCCGCACTTTGAGTTTTGCTATTGCAGACGGCGTTGTTCCTTCCAATGACGGGCGCGGTTATGTAATCAGGCGGATACTTCGGCGCGCGGCGCGTTATGGCCGTGATCTGGGACTGCATCAGGCTTTCTTGTACAAAATATTTTCTGTGGTCCAAAAACAGATGGGAGATTTTTTCCCGGAGCTAAAGGAAAAGGCTGCATATATCAGTGAAGTGATTCGCGCGGAAGAAGAAAGTTTTTTGACAACCATAGACCAAGGCATACAAAGATTTCAAAATTTGATTGCAAATAAGGATATTGTTTCATCGCGAATTATTCCCGGCGAAGAAGCGTTTCGGTTGTATGATACATACGGTTTTCCTGTGGACTTGACAGCACTTATGGCAAGCGAGCAAGGTTTTGCAGTGGATATGGCTGGATTTGAGGCCGCGTTGACCCAGCAACGGGAGCGAGCCCGCGCAACCACAAAAGAAAATGATTTATTGCTGCAGGCTATATTGGATAGGCCAGAATTGCCAGCCACTCATTTTATTGGATACGATACATTGGAAGGCGAAGCTAAGATACAAGCCGTGTTATTAGAAACAAACCAGCAGTCAAATAATGACCACAGTCATGAAAACAGCACTATGTATCTTCAAAGCGTAGATAATTTGGAAAACAATATTGTGCCGGAAGATGTGCAAAGTATTTGGCTATTGTGCGATAAAACTCCTTTTTATGGTGAAAGCGGCGGCCAGGTGGGAGACCAGGGCAATGTGTATCTGGATAAGATAGAATTTGATGAGACAGAATTTTTTGTTGAGGATACGCAAAAACGCGAAAACCGGATATTGCACAAAGTGTCTTTGCGAACCAATGAAAATAATAAAGAAAATAATAAAGGAATTAATAATGTAAATAGTATAGAAAAAAATATAATAAAATCTGATTTAAATTTTATCAATAATTTTGCGGTGGGTCAAAAAATTCGACTGGCAGTGACACGCGAAAGGCGTTATCTGCTTC
>CAZCVM010000355.1:1490-3488 GCA_964501965.1 uncultured Leptospiraceae bacterium
TGCAATATGCTTTGCGCAGCGTTTTGGGTGAGCACATTGGTCAAGCAGGAAGCTTAGTTACTCCAGAAAGGCTGCGTTTTGATTTTACGCATTACAAAGCCATGACCAAAGAAGAAATCATCCAGGTAGAGGACATTGTTACAAATATTATTTCCGAGTGTTTTCCAGTTCAAAAAAAACTTATGGGTTTAGCGGAAGCAAAACAGGCGGGGGCCATAGCTTTTTTTGGCGATAAATATGGCGAACAAGTGCGCGTGATCCAGTTTGGACAGAGCGCGGAATTGTGCGGCGGGACACATGTTAGCAATACATCGGAAATTTTGGCTTTTAAAATACTTAAAGAATCATCTCCAGGTGCGGGTATGCGCCGGATAGAAGCTATCGCTGGTAAGGAGGCATTGGCATATATGCGCGGTCAAACATATATGGCTGCGGACGTTGCCAAGGTACTGCAAACAACTCCTGACAATGTTCTTGCCTCTGTACAGGATTTGCTGCACAAGTTGCAAGAAGCCCGCGAAAAGAAATCTTCTGCTGCAAAGTCCATTCAATTTGATCCGCAAAAAATCGAGCAAAGCAAAAAGAATATCAATGGTTTTGAAGTCTTTGTGTTCAATTTTTTGGATTTGGCGAGTATGGATGAAATGCGTGATATGGCGGATAGATTGCGTCAAAAATATTCAAAGGCAATCGTAGTTTTTGGAGCTTTGAGCGGACAAAAAGCTTTGGTGCTGATAGCCGCTAGCAAAGCGATCGCTCCGAAGCCGGTCAACTGCAATTTGATTGTCAAAGAAATATCTAGCCATATTCAGGGCGGCGGCGGGGGTCGTCCTGATTTTGTTCAAGCTGGCGGTAAAAATACCGAGGGTATTGATGCTGCTTTACAAGCGGCACAGGATTTTATCTCCAATCAGATCAAATAGTTTTTTTTAGATTCATTTTTTTTAAGCATCGATAATGCATTGATAGGAATATCAAGTTTAAGCATGGAAGGAGGAGACTATGGCAACACAATTTTCTTTTGATATAGTATCGCAAGTTGATATGCAGGAAGTAACCAATAGTGTCAATCAGGCAAATAAAGAAATCAGCCAGCGGTATGATTTCAAAGGCTCTATGGCTAAGATTGAAATAAATGAGGAAAAATTGGTATTGTATGCAGATGATGATTTTCGCTTGAAAGCGGTCGTGGATGTATTGCAATCAAAAATGATCAAACGGGGGATAAGTCTTAAGGCTTTGGATTTTGGCAAACCAGAAGACGCTGCCAAGGGGACAATGCGCCAGGAGATTGTTTTGCGTCAGGGTATAGACAAAGAATACGCGAAAAAGATTAACACAATGATTAAAAATAGCAAATTGAAAGTCAATAGCCAGATTCAGGGAGATCAATTGCGAGTCACTGGCAAAGTTAAGGATGATTTGCAGCAAGTGATGCAAATGCTCAAAAATGAAGATTTGGATATAGAGTTGCAATTTATCAATTATCGATAGTCTTTACAATATTTTGACTGCTGCAAATATTAACAAACAAAGAAAGATAACGCTAAACATTGTGATGTTGAAATATCTTTCCAGTGCAAAAATGATTTTTGAGCCAAGAAAATAATTGACAACGAAAATAATTACCGCCTGGAAAAAATTGTTCAAAAGCAAATAATAAATCACATAACGCAGTGCTGGATTTTGCCATTGCCACAAAAACCCGGATACATCTGTGGCCAAGTTTCCGATAATGGTCAATATGACAAAAAAGTCAGGCACAGGCGTCAATATCAACAAGACCATGGTAATCAAATTCTGGTTTTGAAATATGTCCTGTATCAGAAATACATAGGGTCGGGAAATATGCGAAAAATATATGATTTTTTGAATAAAATTCGGAAACAAAAAAGCCATGTAAATGCTTAGTAGTCCACCGATTAAAGCAGCGAAAAAGGCGGCTGCAGACAAAGATAAAAGTTTAGATTTATGACGCATTGAGAAAATAAATAGCAC
>CAZCVM010000356.1:0-2668 GCA_964501965.1 uncultured Leptospiraceae bacterium
TTCGGATTGTCTTTTAAAGCTTTTAATATTTTTTGAAGTTTTTAACTTTTTATTTTTTTTTTCATGTTCCAAGATTTCATTTAATCCTTCTATTGATTCTTATCCCAAATTACTCATTTTTTAATGCCTCCATTTTAATAAAATTAACCAATTTTGCCATTATACTTAATTCTTCATCATTGATATTTTCACGTGGGGATATGAAAAAATAATCACCCCCAGAATAATGGCAAAAATACAGGGAAGCAGGGAGAAAAGGTCATCCCGGTCGCTGCCTGCTTTTTATCAGGCAATGCAGCTAAAACTGTGGATTATGTTTCTATGACATCTATATTATACTTGGTAAAAAAACTATCTCGTGTGATAATAGTCAGCTTTTCAATTTTACTCTGGGCAATAAGCATCCGGTCAAAGGGATCTTTATGGATTAGTGGTAATTTTTTGATAAAATGAGCATGTTCTGATGCTATAGAAAGGGTCTCAAAGGGTTGTTTATCGAGAATCTCTTTAAAGTTAGATGGGATGTCAATCTTGCCAATAGCTTCTTTAATTCTAATCTCCCAGATAGAAACAACACTTATAAAGATGACGTTTTCACCATTAGAGATAACATTAAATGCCTGTCTGGATAATTCAGGATCATCATTAAGCCACCACAGTAAGGAGTGTGTATCCAGTAAAACATTCATTAATCTAAAACACCAAAAATCTCAGCAATTTCTTCAGGGAGTTCATCAAAATCTTCTGAAATTCTGATTTTACCTTTTAATGCACCAGGTGTACGTTTTTCAACTTTTCTATCATAGGGTACAATTTTTGCCACTGGTTTCCCTGCTTTCCCGATAATGACTTCATCACCAGATTGAACTTTTTCAATCAGTGCTGAAAGGCGGGATTTTGCTTCTGATATGTTTGTAATATGCATACTATCACCTCTATATAGTCTAGCCAGACCAGGTCAGAAAGTCAAGAAAAAAATGAGAATAATTTTAAAAGGTACTTGTATTCCGGTATAATACTGTCAGAATAAATTAGGTTGTATCAGGAAAATATTCCCATGCCAACAGGTTATGGTGCTACATGAAGGGTTTGTTGGTGACGGACTTTCCACTATGTATATAAATGAAATTATGGAAGGACATTATGAAAACACTATCACTACAGGTAGATTGCCCGAATTGTAATGGGACAGGCATAAAAAGTACACCAATACAAGAATATTATACTAGCGAAGGAACTCATAATGTCTATGTGTTTAGTATAGATTTTTCTGTTTCCTTTTACCAATGTTTAACTTATATGCAACCCAAATAATTCAATATTTTTCGGATTGTCTTTTAAAGCTTTTAATATTTTTTGAAGTTTTTAACTTTTTATTTCCTTTTTCATATTCCAAGATTTCATTTAATCCTTCTATTAATTCTTGTCCCAAGTTGCTCATTTTTTAATGCCTCCATTTTAATAGAATTAACCAATTTTGCCATTATACTTAATTCTTCATCATTGATATTTTCATTTTCTGTCTTTTTTAGAAAGGTTATTAAATAGATCTTCTTTACGTCTTCAAAATCATAGTAAAATATCCTAAGGGAACCACTTTTCCCTTTATTTGGCAAAGCGAACCTAATTTTCCTAAAGCGCGGAAACTATAAATATATTAGTATAAAAGAATCAAAGTGTTTATTTACCTTAGTAACGGAATAATTGATTTTGCAACTGAGTATGCAACTGGTGGAACTACTGAATTTCCTATTTGTCCAATAATTTGATACACGGCTCCAGAAAATATCCATTCAGCAGGGAAACCCTGGAGCAGGGCGCAATCCTGCACTGATAACCTGAAATCTCCATTTTCTGCGGGGAATTGCGATGCTTTTTCTCTACTTCCTTGGACTCCATTTGGCCATATCTTTAGATCGCCCCATGATTTTTGCCCAGCTTTACTATTTAATATTGATGTTGTATTTCGTTTGCCAGTAAAACCACTTCTAATAGTTGGAGCTAAAGAATCATAACCAATATTTTTTAAGCCTAAAGATTTTCTTGCTCCCATCGTTTTAGGCAATTCATCTTTAAACAATAATGGCAAATTTGCATTTTGGTTATTATCATTTGTAAGATGGTCCCAGCTATAACTATGTCTTGGAATTTCGTATTTATCGAATGCTTTCTTGTTTTTAAAACCTACAAAAAAAACTCTTCGTCTTACTTGAGGAATACCAAAATCTGCTGCATGCATTTCAAAGATTTTGATATGGTATGACTCCATTTCTTTGATAATATACTTGTTAACATAATCTTTAAATTTCGGATTTAATAGACCTAATACATTTTCAGCTACGAATGCCTTTGGTTTAATTTCATTAACAGCCCTTGTGAATTCGGGCCACATATTGCGATTATCTTCTTTCCCCATTTGTTGACCAGCAATTGAAAATGGTTGGCATGGTGGTCCACCATGAATCAAATCAACCATATTTTTGTATCTTTTCCAATCTACGTTGGTAACATCTCCATTTTTTTCACCGGAATATATGTTCCAGTTGGGTCGATTATTCCTTAAAGTGTCACCACAAATCGGTATTAATTCATATGATGCAATATGCTTAAATCCTGCTTTATCAAAACCTAAATCGAGTCCGCCGCCACCACTGAAAAGACTTAAAGA
>CAZCVM010000356.1:2678-3482 GCA_964501965.1 uncultured Leptospiraceae bacterium
TAGGCCGATTTACCGTATGTATTGGTTCAAGAAGTCCATTTTCTGCAGCAGCTTTTGCTTCCCTTGATGCCCTAGAGACTTCACGGTACCAATCTCTTTTTTCATCGGTTATATTGTATTCTCTTCGAGAATCATTTTTATAATATTTAGATTTATAATTCATATTCATTCCTTATGACGCTTATTATTTTAAATAGGGTAAATTATTTCAATAAAGAATTTATGAATTTTTCAAATACAAAGAAACTAGTTCTCGCAATCTTTTTGCATGGTTTTCAGTTATTTCTTCCCATCCTTTGAAATATTTTTCGGGAATATGAGGATTATTTAGGGTGCTTCCTCTTTTTATTAAATATTCTGTTCGTTCCTGAATAATTTGAAGCATTTTTTCTTGAGAATATCCATTTTAAATATCTTGCATTTTTAAATATTGCTCTTTTTTATATTGCATTTTTTGATTTAAATTTGTGCAGAAATGCGAAAACCGCCGTGCAAAAATATCCAGATTGAGGAACTATAAGAGATATCAATTATTGTTACTATTATTTATTATTGCAGAATATGAACTTATAATAACATACGACAATAATAACATACAACATTCGCGGAGGATCGTTAACACGAAAGATTTAGGTGGTCATAAACTTCACCTTTAAACCGTTTATGATAGATGAGAAAAGTCTCAATGATTTCCTATTCTTCGAAAAGAATGACATTTTCCATGCGATTAGGTATTTGATATGCACCAAAAATGAGGTCATCGAGGAATAAAACGGCAAGAACGTTCCCGATTTTCTGTTTGTG
>CAZCVM010000357.1:0-3468 GCA_964501965.1 uncultured Leptospiraceae bacterium
ATACAACGCTTTACCTCCAGGCACATATACAGCAACCTTTTCATGAGCCTTGAACCGGACTCCCAATTCCCGGCCTCGTCGATGCATTTTGTAGCCCTTGCGTATTTGCTTTTTATGAAAAGCGCGGATTTCTTTAGCAGCAAATTGAATCGCATTGAGTATTTCCGGTGACACCCGATCCAATGCAGCCACGCAATCTTCTTTGGAATAAAAAATAGGCTGGGATTCTGCCCCGCCCCATTTTTTATTAAATTGCTGTACCGCCTTGTCGCCTTTTTTGCGAACATTTTGCAAAATGGTTTTAATCTGCGGATCAAAACCTCCATCCGCCATTGATGGCGCGTTTCGGGACAGAATCTTTTTCTTTTCTCGATCAGATAAATTTTGCAATTCTGCAATTTTTATTAGGGACATGGTTTTCTCTTTCCAAAATCTTTTATCTTAAAAATGAATCATAATGATTTGTTCAACATTGCTAATGGTCCGCAACAAATGGCATTGAAAAACCTAAGAATGTTTACGGATAAATTGATACATTTCATGCACAGACGGACATTGCAAGAGTCCCTGGCGAAATTCATCATTGTTCATCACTCTGGCAATCTCTGCCAAAGTGTTGATATGTGTTTGAAATTTGTTTTTTGGTAATACCAAAAGAATAATAAAAAAAACCGGTTGATGATCAATCGCTTCAAATTCCATGCCGGATCTGCAAATAGCCATGATCAACGCCGGTTTATCAACTTCATTGGAAGAACAATGAGGCAAAGCCACGCCATCACCGATACCAGTGGACATTGACTTTTCTCGTTCTATGACCGCAGCCTGAACACCGGACAAACTTTCTTCGGCAAACTTACCACGATCAGCCATGTAGGCTGATAAATAATCCAAAAGTTTCCATTTATCCTGGGGATGAACCTCCAAAAGGTCCTCCTGTGCAATTAATTCCGCTAGGGACACCCCATCACTCCTATTCCATTCATTATACTAAAACAGACAATAGATCAAGCTTGTTTTAGTGTATAAACCTCATCTTTAATGGGCAGCTCTTTACGCAGATTTTTAATATAGGGCAGCAAATTGCCCATTTCAGAATATTCTGTGCAATCTTCCTGAACCCGCCGACCAACAGTAAAATATTTGTACAATTTTTCCTCACCGGATCTTTTGACCCATTTTTTGCGTAAACACTTTACCCGCAAAACATATTTATCTGGCTCAGAATCAAACTGACGAATCACAATACAATGTGCGCAATTTGCGCAAAAAACTTTTTCTCTCAAAGTACTTCTCCTTTGTTGGATTGAAAAATCATTTTATTCATTAAAAACAATAAAGATATTATAAAATAATAAAAACTCAAATAACTCGTATGGGATATTTACCTATGACTTATTAAATGTTTCTTTAAATATGTAGGACTGAATCAATTCTAAACTTTCATCATCAATTTGTACGAACTTTACGCCCAACTCTTTTCCCGTAACCCTGACAATTTCACATTCACAACGAATATTCATTTCCTGTAAATGAAAACTAACCCGAACCAATTCTCCCGGATAAAATGTAGCTCTGGTCGATACAGTCAAACCTCCTGTACCTAGGCTGGAAACAAGACATTCTTGAGGTTCATAACCAGGTGACTCTACAAAACCATCAAATCGAACCTGAATCCGCGCCTTTTTTCTTTTTTGACGGTCGGAAGGATACGCAATATAGGAAGACTGAAATGAACTCCCTGATCCTTTGCTTCCGCCTTTTTGGAAACTATCCATAGCCTTTGCCTCTAATTACTGCGTTTTTTTTCTTGCTGGCTTTTATCTGAGTCCAATAAAAAGAAAAATGTTTGCGCATTTTACAAAGAATTCTATAGACCCCAATTTGTCAACAACGATTCTATTCAATCAAAAAAACCAAGATTTTGCAAGCCATTGCCATAATACACAAAAGCAAACGGGTCTTCTTGCACCTGAAAAGCATTTTTTCTTGCCGCTTTGACTGCTATAGAAAATTTTTGATTTTTAAATATCTGGAGATAAAAAGCCTGCAAAAAAGAACTTTGGCTACCTTCTTTTATATTCACATCTGGAATTAATACATGATATCCAGGAAAAGATGGAATCTGGATATTATTTTGGAAAGCGGAAGAACATAAATGAGCCACTAAAACAATCGGATAAGGCATAGGTACCTCACCAGACCTCAACAATATTTCCTGGTTTTCCACCTGGATAAACAATTGGCCATTGCGGATGATGCCATGGGCGGATAAATGAATGATCGCGTATTTATTAAAATGATTGTAAAAATCATCTTTTCGATTCAATGCGACATAATCTACTGGGTAAGAATGGGTAAATTCTGTTATTTGGCGTATCATAGAAAATTCTTCGAAAGATGCATTTGTTTGCAATGCATCAAAAAAACCAACATTTTTCTCTATTTTCTTGCGCATCATTGCCTCGGCAGTGTATACCTGACCATCCCATTGCTGCAACCGCGAAAAATTTCTTTCTAAAGACAATGTGTAATCGCTAAAAGTCAATATTTCCCAGGGGAAAAAACCATGAACCGCATTGGCCAGCATAATATTGCGCTGTGGGAATAAACGATAGCTCTCGCCATTGGCAAACAAAGTGGACGTGAAGGACCGAGCTTGATTTATCAAGTCCTGATAAGCTGTATCAAACTCTAGCCTATTGCCCGAAACATCCTGCAAATTTTGCTTAAGAAAATGAAGGTACTTTCCAGACCGGGCCAACCCAGTTTTATCTCTTACCATGCGAAAATGCAAATCTGGCGAAATAGAATCTGCCCGAACCAAAAAATGAATATTTTCTTCCTGTGGAAAAACAGATATATGCAAAGGGAAATTGTCGATATTATTAATACTATTGAGAATAAAGAACAACCTTTTGTATTCAAATTTTTTGATAGAAAGAAACGAACAAGAGGCATTCATCTCCATTGCGTTTTTCATGATCGAAAGCAAACCAAACCGGATAAAATGTTGTTTTGTCAAAGGATGTTTGTACCGGCGCAGACAACGCAATTTACCGGATACATTCGCATCCTGACCGGACGCAGACAAATTTTCCTTTGCTTGATCCAATGGATATTCGATGGAAAATACACCCCAAAGCTCTTTATGACCGGTGAGGACAAAACCTAGATTCTTGGGACAAATGCCATTTCGCAAAAAATTCTTCGGCATTTGTATATGATGGACTTGTTTAAGTTTTTGCGAGTCTATTTTTTCTTCTGTTTTTTCTATATAATATATCCAAAAAAAACCCATATTTTGATTCCATTGTGGCCCCCAAAATCATTGGCTTTTATAAAATAAATAGCCAACAATCCATTCTTCTTTTCCCTCTTGCAAGGCCAATGGACGTGTATTCCAGCGGCTCTTTTTGCCTTGCAAAACAATATCCATTACATTTTTTGCTTTTTTTGCTTTTTTTG
>CAZCVM010000358.1:0-3466 GCA_964501965.1 uncultured Leptospiraceae bacterium
AGGCGGCGGATTGCCTTTTCCAGGGCAGCAAGGTCGGATTGTTCGAGAGCATCGTAAACATTGTCCGAGTAACGTAATTTTTCTTCTGCAAGCTGAGAATATCCATCGATTAAATAACGATTAATAGAACGCTTTACTTCCACATTCGGATAGCAAAGAAAAAAGCGGATTTCATCATTTTTTGTGAAAGTTTTACCAATGGTCAAGTAACCGCTTTGAAAGAGAAGGGTAGTGACTCGAATTTTTTCAATGTCAAACGAACTGAGAATTTCCTCTCCAACTTCCATATTGTCCAAATTGGGAAGAAAGAATCTATTTTGCTGAAACAATTTAATAAGATACGCAGGACTGCCGGTTTCAAACCAGTAATTGCGGAATTGTTTTTGATTGGCGATGAATAGCAAAATGTCAAATGGGTTGTACACGGCTTCGCCGAGGAAATTGTAGCCGTTGTACCACTCTTTTAACCGTTCCCAGTTCACTCCGGAGAGATGTTCGGCGAAACTTTGTTCCAGGTCATTTTGTGTGTAGCCGCAGATTGTGGCATAGTTCGGCGACAGGGTAAGGTCCATCAGATTGTTAATCCCGCTGAAAATGTTTACCTTTGCAAACTTTGATACGCCGGTGATAAAGATGAACTGGATGAGCCCGTCCTGATCTTTGATGACTGAGTAGAGGCTTTTGAGTCCATCACGCAGCTCTTTCATCCGGTCAATATCTTCGATATTGTCCAGCATCGGTTTGTCGTATTCGTCGATCAGGATGACCACTTTGCTCTGGTATTTTTCGTGTAGTTTCTGTATGAGTTGTTTGAATAGCAATTCAATGGGTAAATCCATAGTCAGGTCAGCGATCTGATAACGTCTGGCATTGTCCGAAAGGATATCTTTGACATGAATATTCAGTAGATCCGTATTTGTTATTCCGCCTATCGCAAAGTCAATTTTGATCACCGTGAATTTGCGTGACCAGTCCCATTTGTTCGCAATGTAAAGGCCGGTGAACAGCTCTTGATTGCCCTCAAAAATTTCCTTGAGAGTATCCACAAACAGGCTTTTACCGAAACGGCGCGGACGGGAAAGGAAATACCGGCCTGGATTTTGGGCTAGGTCGAATGCAGACTTGGTTTTATCAATATAAACCATATTTTCAGATAAAATAGTACTCAAGGTGCTGATGCCGATCGGAAGATTTTTCATTTTTTTTCCTTAAGATGAAGGATTTTGTATCATTGTGCCGCATTTTATGGACTGCAATAGAAGTATAAAACATAAATCTATTTTGTAAAGAAAAAAAAGGAAAAGAAGATTATTTCCCGGGTACAAAATTGCTGATTTTTCGAAAGATGCTCTGTTTTATGGTTAAATATTTAACCACAAATCGAAGCCATTGGCCATCGGAAAACAGTACATTATTCAGGCCCTGTGGTTTCATCTCCCTATAGCTCACGGGTTTTGAATTCGCTATACCCTTCATAATAATAGCTCACATCAATTCCCTTCATGAACAGTTCCCGGTCATTGACGTGTTCCGTTAGTGCTTGTTTTAATAAAACTTTAATTTCAATATCTTTTATTACACTGCGTTCCATTGCCGAGAGATACTCATCTTTATCGACCTGATTCCAATCGACTACCTTTCGGATTTCTTTTTTCAGGATTAAATCCAGCCAGATGCGGGCAGCGCGACCGTTGCCTTCGCGGAAGGGATGGGCAATGTTCATCTCCACATATTTTTCGATGATTTCACCAAAGTTGATCTGGGGCATGGTGTCGATATGCTTCAGAGCCTGCGGTAAATACATTAGCGGAGCAAAACGGAAACTCCCTTTGGAAATATTCACCGTTCGGATTTTGCCGGCAAAGTCATATATATCTTCAAATAAATAGGCATGGATAAAAGAAAGTCCGGCAAAAGTGCCCACTTCCGCTTTGTCAATATCACCGGAGTCAAAAAGCTGTCTGGCCTTCTGCTTGCTTATTTTTTCTTCGGCTTTTGCCAGCTCAATTTGACTGGTGATGTTCAATTTGTTTTCTAATATCATCAAATGCCTCCTGAATATGTAACCACAGAATACACAAAAACCACGGACAACATATTTTCAAAATACCCGGCTATATTTTTTATTTCATTGCCTTGTTTGTCTTTGAAAATAAGCGAGGCACTGGATTCTCCGTTTTCATTGACAATCTTTTGCCATTTTTCTTGCGGCCGCAATTGCGGGATATTGAAATTTAGATTGCCAGCGTTGACATGAATATCATTGATATTTTTTTTGGTCTGATTGTGAACGATAATATTTACTCCTTTTTGACATGAAGTCAAAAAGAGAGTAAGCATTAAAATAGAGCTAAAAGCCAGGACGAATTTATTTGTTTCTTTGTTTATTTTGTTTTTCATGTTAAATTGATACCCTGATAGTTCATAATATTGTGCAAACCATTATCTTTTTGAATGAAAGAATCTGCAAGTTTTTATTGATAAAATCTTCCCCTTATAAAGTAAAAATAAAGCAGAAAAAAAAAATTATTCATTATTCAGCTTTTTTTTTCAAAAAACGGCAGTTTTTTTTCAGGTAACTAAAAAAATGGATTTTTTTTAAAAAAATATTGACAAAAGAATAAATAGTTTTATTTGGTAATATATATAAATGGTAATACCATTTATATGTATTACCTTTTGAGTGGCGAATCAAGAAATCGCGGGAAATTTGATATGGTTAGTAAGTCAGTAAAAATAGAATTTCAAAAAATAGTTGGGAAAGAAAATGTTTTGGTCGCGTAAGCATCTGTTTCTTCTTATAGTTATGATGGATTTTTAAGTAAGCCTGTTGCCCCTGATATCGTTGTTCAACCAGTGGCTGAAAATCAAATAGGCCAGATAATGGAACTAAGTCATAACCTGGAAATGCCTGTCACTATCCGTGGGGCAGGAAGCAATTTGAGTGGAGGAACGATTCCTTTGAAAAATGGATGCGTAATTTTGACTACAGCTCTCAATGCAATAAAAGAAATCAATTATAAAGATATGTATGCTGTGGTGCAGCCGGGCGTGATAACAAAATCGTTAGCAGACCAGGTGGAGCGCAATGGTTTTTTTTACCCCCCGGATCCTAGCAGTATGAGTATTTCTACTATTGGCGGCAATGTTGCGGAAAACGCCGGAGGTTTACGAGGATTAAAGTATGGGGTGACTAGGGATTATGTCATGGGAATGACTTTTACGGACGCAGATGGCAATACTGTTAAAACCGGGGGCAAAACAGTGAAACAGGCTTCTGGATTTCATCTTTCTGGCTTTATGGTGGGTTCAGAAGGTTGTTTTGGTCTGATTACGGAAATTATTCTAAAAATTACGCCTATGCCTGTGTTTTCTCGGGCAATGACCGTAGATTTTAATGATCTGGATAGAGCATCCCGTTCGGTAGCAGAAATAATTGAAGCAAAAGTTTTGCCAGCAACAATGG
>CAZCVM010000359.1:0-3453 GCA_964501965.1 uncultured Leptospiraceae bacterium
CCGCGATACTGGATCATATTATGGTAGAAGTTTATGGCTCAGAAATGCCTATCAATCAGTTGGCCAATGTATCTGTGCCGGAAGCGCGTACTATTGTGGTTCAACCCTGGGATAAAAGTGTGATCAACAATATTGAAAAAGCAATCCAAAAAAGCGATCTGGGACTCAATCCCAATAATGACGGTTCTTTGGTGCGCATCAATTTGCCGGATCTGACGGAAGACCGCAGAAAAGAGATGGTCAAACAAGCTAAAAGCAGGGCCGAAGAAGCGCGTGTCGCGATCCGCAATATTCGCCGCAACGGCAATGACCAGATCAAGGAATTGGAAAAGACAGACAATTTGAGTGAAGATATGGTCAAAGAAGGTCTGGATCAAATGCAAAAATTGACGGATGATCTTATCGCGGAAGTGGATGGACTGTTGGAAAATAAAGAAAAGGACATTCTAACCATATAGTTGAGATATTATAAATGAGTCATTAAGTATTTAATTGAGTATTTGTTTCATATTTTCTAGTATTTATCAGGCAAATACTCGATAGTCAACCGTTGATTGAGTAGCGATTGATAGTTGATTGTTTTTACGCTAAATGGAAAAAAAATAGAATGCAATCTAATGTCACAGCCAAAAGACAATTTTAATCATTCCCATCATGTCAATCGACAAAGAGAATCCCTATTAGCAAAAATAGATACCGCTCATATTCCAAAACATATTGGCATTATTATGGATGGAAATGGCCGCTGGGCCCGCAAGCAAGGAAAAAAACGCAGTCAGGGGCATGAAGCTGGCGCGTTGGCTTTGGAAAACTTAATTGATATATTGGATGATTTGAAAGTAGAAGCTGTGTCTTTGTATTCCTTTTCAGAGGAAAACTGGTCGCGTCCTTCTTCAGAAATAAATTTTTTGTGGAAACTTTTGATTCGTTTTTTTTGGAAAAAAATGAACAAAATTATGGATCACAATATACGCATCATGCATAGTGGAGAAATGACGCGATTGCCTGGTCCGGTACAACGGGCCATTGGACGCGCTGTGAACAAAACAAAGAATAATACCGGATGCATTGTCAATTATTGTGTCAATTATGGCAGTAGACAGGAAATCGTTCGTGCCGTAAAACATTCCATTCACGATATTTTGTATTCTGGCAAAAGCAATGTTGATGGGCAGTTTATGCCGGCCCAAAACCAAAATGCCTCGATAGATGAGGCAGCGATGATAGAAAATTTGTACACAAATATAGTAAACAATATTACGGAAAAAAGCATAGAATCGTTTCTTTATACAAGAGATTTGCCGGAGTTGGACTTGATCATTCGGACTAGTGGCGAGATGCGGCTCTCCAATTTTTTATTGTGGCAAGCTTCTTATTCGGAATTGTGGATCACTGATAAGCTATGGCCGGATTTTCAAGAGGAAGACTTGTTGGAGGCAATTTTGGATTATCAAAAAAGAAAAAGAAAGTACGGCGGATTGCGAGAAGATGATGAATAAAACAAATACAGTAATGAACAAAACATTGAACAAAACATTGAACAAAACATTAATCAGAATAGTCAGTGCTATGGCGATGCTGCCGATTTTTTTGGGTATTATTGTGTTGGAAGGGTGGTATTTTGCGCCGCTTTTTTTGATGATCGCGCTATTTTCTTCTCTGGGCATTTATGAATTTTTGCAAATGCAAAAACAAAAAGACCCGCAATTGTCTCCGATGCTTTTGCCGGCTTTGATCGCGAATATAGCAATATTGCTTGTCTTTTTCGCAGAGTTGTCCGGCATAAAGGGATATGAAAATGTGGTCAAACAACCGTTTCTCTGGCTGTGGATCATTGTATTTTCGCTGTTTTTTATTTCTTTCGCGCTGCAAATTTTCTTTCGTGCCATAAATAAAGCTTCGGAAAATGTTTTTTCTTCTGTTGTGTCCGTATTGTATATTTCTATTCCCATGGCATTGGTTTTTAGTTTGCGCGGAATGGAAATCCATGGTCTGCAAGCTATTTTGATGGCAGCAGCTTCCGCCTTTGTCGCGGATACAGGAGCGTATTTTACTGGTATTTTTTTTGGTAAGCACAAGGGGTTTGTGCCGGTCAGTCCGAACAAATCTCTGGAAGGTTATGCTGGCGGCATTGTGTTCAATGTCATTGTTATGGCTTTGTTTACACTAATGTTTGCGTCCATTTTTCCGAAAAGTTTTTTTACATGGCAGGAAGGAGCTGTATTGGGAGCAATATTGGCTTTGACGGGCCAGATGGGAGACTTGATCGAATCAGCGTTAAAAAGAGATTGTCAGGTAAAAGATAGTAGCGCATTGATCCCCGGGCATGGTGGGATTTTGGATCTGATAGACGCGACCTTGATCAATATTCCATTGATGTGGATTTATGTTCGATTTGTTCAATAGAATAATAGAATAATAGAATAATTAGAAAATATTGTATGCTTGATAATATGCTTGATAAAAGGAAGAAAATAGTTTTAATGGGAGCAAGTGGCTCCATAGGTGCTCAAGTATTTGAAGTTGTCGCGGCTCACAATGATAAGTTTTTTTTGCATGGCCTGGCAATCGGCAGCAACGCAAAAAGATTATTGGCTTTGCTTGAACGGTTGGATGTTCAGGATTTGCCAAGATACATTGCGGTTTATGATTCTCAAGCTGATATTTCATGTCTGACGGATTTTTATGCGGCTCAAAAAAGCAAGGTAGAGATACTGCGCGGTAAAGAGTCTTTGGAAGATATCGTTAGTTTGCCGGACTCGGATATCGTCATTGCTGCTATCGTGGGCGCGGTCGGGTTGCCTTCTACACTGCGCGCGCTAAAGCAAGGTAAAACATTGGCATTGGCCAATAAAGAGTCTTTGATAATGGCAGGCACATTGTTGATAGATGAGGCAAAAAAACAAAACAGTGTGATTTTGCCGATAGATTCGGAACATGGTGCGCTTTTTCGATTATTGGAGGCCCATGGCACTGAGAATGTCCACAAATTGTGGCTGCCGGCTTCTGGAGGGGCATTTCGTGACTATCCGGTGGATTCGCTATATCATGTGACAGCTAAGGCCGCGTTGAAACATCCAACCTGGAGCATGGGGCCAAAAATAACTATTGACTCTGCGACATTGGTCAACAAAGGACTGGAAGTTATTGAAGCGCATCATTTGTTCCAAATGCCTTATCATCAGATTGAAGTGGTGATACACCGGCAAAGCTTGGTTCACGCGCTGGTGGAGTATAATGATGGATTTATTTACAATGAAATATCGCCGACTTCGATGACATATCCCATAACGTCGGCTTTGTTTTGGCCGCAGGCAGCACCATACAATGCCAATAGGCTTAGTCTTTTAGAAATAGGCAGTTTGGATTTTGCGGCGGTAGACAAAGAAAAATATCCGGCACTCCAGTTGTGTTATCAAGCCGGTAAAACCGGGGACAATGCTCCCATTGTAT
>CAZCVM010000360.1:0-3451 GCA_964501965.1 uncultured Leptospiraceae bacterium
TTTTTGCCCGCGCAATATGCCTATCAATTCCTCATCAGAATAATCAGAAAAATCAAGGTTTTTATTTGCATTTTGTCTTTCTTGACTCATGGATTCATGGCTGTAACATATTTATTTTTTTTTATTTTTTCCATTTCATTCCAAATAGACATTTATAATAAATATCAATAAATATTAATAAAATATAATGGCTTGCAAATTTGCTTCAAGCAGGAAACCCGCGATGCCGTGTGAATTGGAGTGATGAACTCGTTAGTTCAGGTGAGTTGCCTCAAAGTCTTCCCCTCTGTCCCTGTCTGGCATGCCATCAGAGCATATCCGAGAAGACCCAATTTGACATCTCGTAAAGAAAATGTTAGCTCATCCCTTAGTAATTCATCACAAACACCGCAGGCAATATTGCTTGTTAACAGATTAATAGATATCTCCTATTAATCCTTGATCCAGAAGTTCAATCATGTGATTGGTTTTTTTCTCAACATTTGCGATTTCTTGGTCACACAATTCACGATGTTGGAAATATTCGTCTGCAATATTCAAAGCTGCCAAAATGGCAACTTTGACTGCATTGCCGGATGAGATCTGCCGTGAAACCTCATCCATTTTTCCGTTTACGAAACGTGCCAGTTCAGAAATATACTCTGGATTTGCGTCTCCCTTAATCGTATAATGGGAGCCAAATATTTGTACCCGAATCTGATTGTTCTCTTGCTCAATTTCCCATGGCCGAATATAAGAATCAGATTCCGAATTAATCCCAGGCGATGACATATTTCCAGTGTACATTTGTTGAGTCATAATTTTTTCCCGTTTTCAATTTTTGCTTTGGGTATTGTATGTTGCAAATAACTTGTTTAGGTTTTTTGTGTGTCTTCTTCAACAACCAAAAAGTCATCCTCATCATCAAAGACATCCAACACTTCGTCATCTTCTTCCAATATTATTTCTTCTTCTGATTCCAACTCTGCTTGACCGGTTTGTTCATTCGCATCACTGTTTCCATTCTCTTCCTGGCCGGTATCCGCATCATCATCCAAATCTGTATCCTCATCCAACAAAATGATCTCATCATCTGAATCATCTTCCAATGTTATCTCATCGTCATCATCAGACAATTCGCTAGATGTTTCTTCGGAAACTGATTCTGTTTGCGATGGCACTGTTTCCTGTGCTACAGGTGCTTCCTGAGCCACGACTCCGGTTCCGGCAGCAATCCCGCTCGACGCATCAGAGGCAGAGGAATCGCTAGAAAGCTCCGGTGCTTTATCACCTTTTGGAATTTCTCCATCTTTAATGGTATCCAAACGAGTGAGCATTTCCACAACTTTCTTTTCCAAAGCTTCTTCTTTGTCTTTGAGTTTTTGCAGCTCTGTTGTAGCTTCTTCCCAATCGCTTTTTAGTTTGGCAATCTGACGTTCTTTTTCTTCAAACTCTAATTTAATTCTTTCATTTTCAGCACGGACTTTTTCGTTTTCTTCTTCTAAACGGGCATTCTCGCTTCGTAAATCTGTAATTAACTCCAGAGCCTTTAATATCCGGCCCTCAAGTTCCTCCATTTGTTGCATTGAAAGCATAATTGAACTCCTTGAATTTTCATGTATAAAATGCATTTAATAGACTAAAATATTCTATTTTGTATCGAATCCTTGTCTATGACCTAAATACCATACAAATAGTAACTTATCCTATAACTAAGATCGACTGAAAAAGCAAATCTTTTATTTTATTTCCTGAAAATTGTTATTTCCGCTATATTGGCAAGCCAATTTTTTCTATTCAGACAAAAATTTTTTTATTCTGTAGAAAAAGGAATCGCTAAAAAAAGAATCAGCCCCATAAACGTAAGGCTTCCTGGTAAGCCTCAGGAGTATCGATGTCAAGCCATTTGTGTCCTGGCTGCAAAAAAACCGCTTCAAATTGTTTTTGAGCCATGAGCCGGACAGCACCATTGCTAATAGAATCCTGTCCATCAACGACTGCTTCTGACATAGCCAGAAAAAATCTTTCATCCAAACGAAAAATACCACAATCAATCCCATTAAAATTTGTCAGCTCTTTGCCAATCTGGACAATGGTCTGTTTTTCCGTCACAACTTTGGTGGCATCATCTATATCAAATACCGCATCAATTTGCGGATCCACCAACAAAAGATTTGCTTTTTGTTTTGATTGAATAATCATTGACAATGCTTCTGGAGAAACCACGTGATCGGACATGGAAAGTAAAAAAATCTGATCATTGACTGCTTTTCTTGCCGCTAAAACAGAAAGCCCATTGCCCTTTTGCCATTCATTGTTTTCGACAAATACAACAGATCCGGAAAAATCCATTGATTCTATTTGGGGCCGCAAGATTTCTTTTTCAAAGCCCAGGACAAAAACAAAGTCCTGTATTCCCACTTTTTGAAAATTGTGCACTATATTGGATAAAATGGATCCCTGGCCCAAAGGCAATAATGTTTTGGGAGTTTTTTCTGTGACATCCCACAATCTGCTACCCATTCCTGCGGCAATAATCACAGCTTTCATTTGAATTGCATCTTCTTTTTTAGTTTGTGTTTTAGTTTGTGTTTGTTTTTTTCCGCAATGCATATTTTTGACCTGCATTGCCAATTCAAGACAAATTTACTTTATCCGACTATCAGAGATAACATCATGTCATGTCACATCATGTCATAGTATTCCAAGCCCAAATGCGTAATCAGGTCTTCTTTCATCATATAGCGCAATGTATTTTTCAATTTGTGTTGTTGCACAAAAATATCATTCTCCGCTACTAAATCTGGTGCAGCCATAGGTGATTTGAAGTAAAAAGATAGCCATTCCTGAATACCATGCATCCCCGCTCTCGCGGCCAAATCCATAAATAAAACTATATCCAATGATACCGGAGCTGCTAGAATGGAATCTCGGCACAAAAAATTGATTTTAATTTGCATTGGATAGTCCATCCATCCAAAAATATCAATATTGTCCCAGCTTTCTTTATTATCGCCTCTTGGAGGATAATAATTGATCCGTACTTTATGATAAAGATCCTGGTACAATTCCGGATAATTTTCCGGCTGAAGAATCTGATCCAATACGGATAATTTGCTTACTTCCTTTGTTTTGAATGAATCCGGATCATCCAAAACTTCTCCGTCTCGATTGCCCAGAATATTTGTCGAAAACCAGCCTTCCAGGCCAAGCATTCTTGCTTTCAACCCAGGAGCCAATATTGTTTTCATCAGTGTTTGGCCGGTTTTTAAGTCTTTACCAGCGATCGGAACTTTATTTTTCTCCGCCAAATCTATCAAAGCCGGCAAGTCCATTGTTAAATTGGGAGCACCATTGGCAAAAGGTATACCCATTTTGAGCGCAGCATAAGCATAAATCATAGATGGCGCAATGGACGGCGAATTGTCCCGCATAGCCTTTTCAAAGCTAGCCAAATCTTGGTGGACACCAG
>CAZCVM010000361.1:0-3448 GCA_964501965.1 uncultured Leptospiraceae bacterium
GTGATTTGTACTATTGCTTATATTGCCCGGGCTGATAAACCCGGTTGGAAATTTGATTGTGCCAATCATCGAGCTCTTGGAGTAAAATTGAATGGCCCCGTTTTGTCGCTCCTTGCCGAATGATATCCATTTTGTATAAGGCTTCCTGGTATGCAACTTTTTTTTTGCCCGGGGACAGACCCCCAAAAAGCAAAATCTTTCGCAATGCCTGCACCCGCCAATAATCCATAACTTTGGTTTTGGACAATTGATCCGAGTGGCCGCCATTTTTGATGGTCAAAGGCTTAGGATTGAAACCGACAAGATCATGCGCGGTAACACGCAGCCAAAGATCATAATCCTCAGCTACGGGAAAACGAGAGTCAAATAGGCCCCAGCGCGTCAAATAAGAGCGGGAAAATACAACTGCGCTTGGACTGATCACGCATAGACGGGTGGACGCGGCAAATTGGTCGCCACCGCCTTTTTGATGCTTTTTTTTAGGATTGACCCGTTGACCATTGCGAAACCATTTTTCCTCTGTGTGCCACAGAGGAAATGTATTGGTCTCAATGTCCGCGAGCTGGTATTCCAGTTTGCGAGTTTCCCACAAATCATCTGAATCCAATAACGCGATCCATTGTCCACGGCTAGCAAGAATGCCCGTATTGCGTGCTGCACTCACTCCTTGATGCGGCGTGTGAATGACTTGAAACCGGGAATCTTTGCCAGACCAATAAGAAAATAACCCAAGGCATTCTTTGAATGATGAGCCGGATGAGCCGTCATCCACAATATAGCAATGCCAGTCTGTGAATGTTTGCGCGTGAATGGATTGCAGGCATTGGGTCAAGAAAGCAGGACGGTTGAAATGCGGTACAATAATAGAAATAAATTCTGTTGGCACTATTGGGGCAAATCTTTTTTGAGTTTGTCAAATTGATCTTTGAATAAGCTGCCCAGAGACGCGCTTTGCTGACTAGTAGATTCGGATTGATTGAAATTGTCGTATTCATTTTGTTCATGCTTTGATTGAGCTTTTTTTTCACTCAAAAACAATTTTCGGTCAGAATGATTTATTTCTGTGACCATCACCCTCAATTCTTTGCCCGCTGGATAAGTTTTGAGTAGATCACGTCCTGTGTTTTCACGCAATTCTTTTTGGTGCAAAAATCCCAGCATCCCATTGGCCAGGCGTATATGCAGACCATTGTTTTTGACTGTCTCTACCACGCCGTTTTGGATTTCTGTTGTTAGATTGGGATTATCCATGAGCCAGGGGTCTGCTTCGCCGGTTATGAGGTCCAAACCGATTTTTTTATTTTTTAGGTCTATTTGGCTAAGACGCACTCTGACCTGCTGACCAAGAGATACAGCGTCCTGGGGCTGGCGTATTCTTTTTGTGAGACTCAATTTGCTAATATGAATAAACCCTTCTATGCCTGGTTCCAGCTCAGCAAAGGCGCCTGCTTGGATGGTATTGCATATTTTGGCAGTGACAATATCATTGATCTTGTATTTATCAATGCTCAACCAGGGGTCCGGCTTGACCTGCTTGATCGATAATGAAAAACGCTTTTTGTTCCAGTCCAGGGACAATACTTTGGCGTCCACCAATTTACCAACTGGAAAATCCCGCATGTCAGGATTGCGGCTATAGGAAATTTCTGATCTGGGAACCAATGCTTCTACGCCGCCCATATCTATAAACAATCCAAAATCATGTATGGATTGGATCGAACCAGTGAGAATATCGCCGACTTTCAATTTTGCCGCCAAATTTTGTTCCAATACTTTTTGCTTTTCTTCCAAAAGAATCCGCCGCGACAGGACAATATTTTTGCCCCGTGCTTCAAATTGAATGATTTTGAAGGAAAACACTTTGTTCAAAAATTTTTGCGGATCATTTTGAGACACTATATCCATCTGCGAGAATGGACAAAAGCATCTGTTTTGGGAAACCATTACAGTGTAGCCGCCGCTGCCTTCTTGCGTGACTAGACCTTCCACAGGTATGTCGTTTTGGTATGCCAATTCCAAAAGTTCGGGGCTGGACTCGCTTTTGCCAATGCGCGTTGTAAGTTTGATTTCTCCACGTCCGGTACTGACCACATAGGCTTGCACAGAATCGCCTTCTTTGATTGTCAATTGTTCTTTATCGTTCAAAAACTCTTCGCGGGCCAGTACAGCTTCGTTTTTACCGGAAATATCCACAAAAATATTTTCCCGGTCAATAAGTACGACTGTACCTTGTACTTTGTCGCCCACAGAAAAATTGTCGCGTCCTTGTAAAGACGCTTCCAGCATTTGTTCAAAATCTTGCATTTCAGAATCTGCAGCCATGATCATCACCTGTAAAAATAATTATTGTTAATATGCCGCTTTAGGCAAAAAGCAGCTCAAGCCAAGGCTTAAGCTGCTATACCTGTATTTAAGCGGAAAACTTCAACTGTTGATTGATCCAATCCAATTTGGGTGCAATCTCATTGTCAAAGATTTTTTTGTATTCTTCCATTGTGGGAATGCGTCCCAACAAAGCGCATATCGCAGCCAAATACGAAGAACCTAGATGCACTAAAGCTCCCTGGCCCATTCTGTTGTCAAAGTTCCTGGTACTAGTGGAAAAAGTGTTCGCATTGGCAGCAACTTGAGCTTGATTGCCCATGCACAAAGAACAGCCAGGAACATGAAAATTGGCACCTGATTCGAGAAGTATCTGCGTTGTACCTTCTGTGGCCAATTTTGCGTTGCTTTCCCTGTCTGGTGGTACTGTCCAAAACTTGACGGTGTGTTGCACGTATTTGTTTTGCATCACAGCGGCAGCAGCTCGGAAATCCGTAATATCGGTCATGCAAGAACCAATGAACACTTCATCGATTTTTGTGCCTGCTGCTTGTGACAATGTCACGATTTTGTCCGGATCATTGGGAGCGGCCAATAATGGTTCTGTGATTTGATCCAGGTCTACTTCCACAATATCCGCATAATTGGCACCTTCATCGTGCTCAATGATTTCCGGATTTTTGAGCCATTGTTCCATTTGCTCGATAATGACTTTCACAGTAGGAGATGGATGCCGCTTCGCAAAATTGTTTTTCAAAAATATGAGATTGTTTTCGACATTCTGGATCATCGTATTTTTGTCCAGGGCAAAAGTAGACGCAGCAGCGGAACGCTCTGCGGATGTATCCGTAAATTTGTATGCTTCATTGACGGACAAATGTTCCAAACCTACGATTTCCTGGATCCGGTCCGCGAAAACATTTATTTTTGCGTCGCCTTTTTCTGTGTTCAATTTGCCTTGCTGCATGGCAGCATAGGGAATGGCATTGACCAAGTCGCGCGTAGTGATCCATGGTTTTGCTTTGCCTTTGAATCTGACCAGCACGGATTCCGGCATATCCAAAGGAAAATATCCCTGGCTAGCTGCGAAAGCCACCAAATCAGACCCTGCCGGAAAGCTGATCCC
>CAZCVM010000362.1:0-3429 GCA_964501965.1 uncultured Leptospiraceae bacterium
CATCCTCTTTCTCGTGGATCGCAATATTCTCGCCGATCAGACCAAGACCAACGACTTCAAGCCCTTCGGTCAGGCGATGACCAAGATCACCAACCGCACGGTCAACAAAGCCTACGAGATCTACCTCTGCCTCTACCAGGCCGTCACCGGCAACGAGGAGGAGCGTAACATCTACAAACAGTTCTCCCCCGATTTTTTCGACTTGATCGTCATCGACGAGTGCCACCGCGGCAGCGCCGCCGACGATGCCGCCTGGCGGCAAGTCCTCGAATACTTCTCCGCCGCCACTCAGATCGGCCTCACCGCCACGCCCAAGGAGACCAAGGACGTCTCCAATATCGATTATTTCGGCGAGCCGATCTACACCTACTCCCTCCGCCAAGGCATCAACGACGGCTTCCTCGCCCCCTACAAAGTCGTCCGCATCGGCCTGGACAAGGATCTCGACGGCTGGCGACCGGAAGTCGGCAAAGTCGATAAATTCGGCAACCTGATCGAGGATCGCGAATACAACGAGAGCGACATGGATCGCAACCTCATCTTGGAACAGCGCACCCAGCTCGTCGCCGCCAGAATCACCGAGTTCCTCACCGCTACCAACCGCTACGCTAAAACCATCGTCTTCTGTGAAGACATCAATCACGCCGAGCGCATGCGCCAAGCCCTGGTCAATGCCAACGCCGACCTCGCGGGCGAAAACAGCCGCTACGTCATGCGCATCACCGGCGACAACAACGAGGGCAAAGCGCAGCTCGATAACTTCATCGACCCCGAGTCCACCTACCCCGTCATCGCCACCACCTCGCAGCTTATGTCCACCGGGGTGGACGCCCAGACCTGCCACCTCATCGTGCTCGATAAGCGCATCGCCAGCATGACCGAGTTCAAGCAGATCATCGGCCGCGGCACCCGCATCAACGAAGACTATGGCAAGCTCTTTTTTACCATCATGGACTTCAAGCGGGCCACCGCGCTCTTTGCCGACCCGGACTTCGACGGCAACCCGGTCCAGATCTACGAGCCCGGCAAAGATCAAACCACCATCCCGCCCGAAGATGACGAAGAGGGAGACGAGGACGACAACACGGGCGGAAACGAGCCACGCGGCCCCTACGGCCCCGGCGAAGGCGGCGATCCCGAACCGCCGAAAAAATACTACGTCGACGACGTGGAGGTCAAAGTTGCCACCGAGCGCGTGCAATACCTCGACGCCAATGGCAAGCTCATCACCGAGTCCCTCACCGACTACAGCCGCAAGACCGTCCACCGGGCCTACGCCACCCTCGACGACTTCCTCAACCAGTGGAACGCCGCCGACCAGAAAAAAGCACTCATCGACGAACTCGCCGCGCAAGGCCTCTTTCTCGACGAGCTGGCCGCCCAGGTCGGGCCCGATTACGACGCCTTCGACCTCATCTGCCACATCGCCTACGACCAGCCGCCCCTCACTCGCCGCGAGCGCGCCGCCGGGGTGACCAAGCGCAACCTCTTCGGCAAATACCGCGAGCAGGCCCGCGCCGTCCTCGAAGCCCTGCTCCAGAAATACGCCGACAGCGGCATCGAGACCGTCGAGTCCATGGAGACCCTCAAAGTCGATCCCCTCCGCGACTTCGGCACCCCCATCGAAATCGTCCAACTCTTCGGCGGCAAAGCCGCCTACCGCACCGCCCTCCGCGAACTCGAAGACGCCCTCTACGCCAAGGTGGCCTGATACTGATGTTTGCTTTTGAGAAAAAGAGTTTTGGTGCTCGGACGTTCCGTCAGGTAACAGGAAGCACTTCACATCCGATATTTTACGGAAAATGCCTTGCCAGCGGCGCTGTTTCTTGCACTATTATCAGCCATACACGCGCCGTGCCCCTCGTCCGCAAGGAGGATGCACATCAAGGGCGCGTCTTTTTTTGCCCATTCACCGAGGGGCGCCGCACAATATGACGGTCGCCTACACAAAGAGTGGCTCTCGGTTGCCGACCAAATCGAAAAATTGAAGCAAGGCGGCTTGATCGTGACCAAAGAATCGGAAGCCTCCGATTTCCTCCGACATCTGAACTACTACCGTTTCAGTGGTTACAGCCACTCAACTTCGTCTCCTGCCTCCACCACCTTGTTTACATTCGCAACATCTGCGCCCACCACGCCCGCCTCTGGGACCGCCAATGGGCAATCAAGCCGACCCTTCCCCCGGGTAAGCTATGGAGCGTACCACTCCTACCAAACAACGACCGGCTCTTTGCCAGCCTTCTCCTGCAAAAGACGTTTTTGCAGCATTGCGCCGCCGAACGACACTTCGTTCAGGACTGGCAAAAGCGCGTCGAGTCGCTCATCCAATCCAGTGCACCCACTTGCCCCGACCCGCTCCAGCACATGGGACTGACAAATAACTGGACAAAGCATCCCGCATGGGAGCTTGAAATTATGAAAGATGAATTATGAAGGATGAAGAAACACCGGAGCCACCATTTGACCTGAAAGACCGGACTAAACTTTTCGCTCTCCGCATCGTGAAGATGTTTACGGCTCTGCCCAATAGCGCCGAGGCCAAGGTCCTGGGTAATCAGGTTTTACGGTCCGGCACCTCGGTCGGTGCCAACTATCGAGAAGCGTTTCGCGCCCGTTCCAAAGCTGAATTCATCGCCAAAATCGGCGATTGCCTTAAAGAGCTGGATGAGACCGCTTACTGGCTAGAACTTTTAGCCGAATCAGGCATCATCCAAGAGTCCAAGCAGGCCTCCCTCCAAGATGAAACCAACCAACTCCTAGCCATCCTTACCACCGTTTCAAGGAAAGCAAAATCGAACCATTCATAATTCATCTTTCATAATTGCTACACCGTCTCAGCGCCAAGTTACCGTTCATCCTTCATAATTCATAATTCATCCTTTCTTCAAATATGCCCAACATCTCCAACCTCGTTAAATCCATCCAGGACATCATGCGCAAAGACGCCGGCACCTACGGCGACGCCCAGCGCATCGAGCAGATGGCCTGGCTCTTCTTCCTCAAGATTTTCGACGACCGCGAGACCCAGCTCGAACTCTTCGACGACCACTACCAGTCCCCCCTCAAAGCGCCCCTCCGCTGGCGCAACTGGGCCGCCGACGAAGAGGGCATCACCGGCGACGCCCTGCTCGACTTCGTCAACCTCACCCTGCTCCCCGCGCTCAAGGGCCTCACCCCCGGGCAGGATACCATCGCCGGGCTCATCCGCATGACCTTTCAGGATGCCAACAACTACATGAAAAACGGCACCCTCATGCGCCAAGTCGTCAACAAGGTCAACGGCATCGACTTCAACGCCTCCGACGACCGCCATCTCTTCGGCGACATCTACGAAAAAATCCTCAAAGACCTCCAGTCCGCCGGCAACGCCGGCGAGTTCTACACCCCCCGCGCCGTCACCCAGTTTATCGTCGAGCAGGTCAACCCTCG
>CAZCVM010000363.1:0-3428 GCA_964501965.1 uncultured Leptospiraceae bacterium
AATCGATGGATTGAAGGTTGTTGTGCCTGGCGAAAAGGTGGGCGCGTTGACTATACCGGCAGTAGGTGTCGCACTTGCTGCGACACCGGGCGCATAGTTTCCGGCTGCGTCATAAGCGAATGCTTTGTAATAGTAGGTCGTGCCGTTGGTGAGGCCGGTGTCCGCGTAGCTCGTGCCCGTGTCGTTGTACACTTCGGTGGCTGCACTGTCCCCGTGGCCGCTGATGTTGTCCGTGGTCTTCCTTAAAATCTTCACTCCGGCAAAGTCTGTCCCCGGATTAGTCCATTGCAGATTAATCTGTGTGTTGCCGGCTATGGCTAAAAATGCGGTTACATCTGCCGGTGCTGTTGTGTCCGGTGTGCTGTCGGACTCTTTGAGTTTCTCGCCGTAGCCGGAACAGCTAAGGATGGATAGGCTGATCATGGCGATGGATATTATGGCTGTTAGCTGGTTTGGTTTTTTGCTTTTTGTTGTTTTGTTCATTGGTTTCTCCTGTTTTCGAGACGCAGCGTGCTGTGTCTTTACGGTTTGATTGAGACGCAGCGAGCTGTGTCTTTTGGTTGAGACGCAACATACTGCGCCTTTACGAAAGATGACTGTTACCATTGCGTGCTGACTCCTAGTCGGTTTACGATATAGCCGCCGGGAAGGTCTGCATCGAATACATGGCGGTAGCTGAGTTGGTAAACGGCTGAGATGCGCGGGGTGATTCGATATGCTAGGGACAGACCCGCTTCGGCCAGCGGCAGGCGGAAGTCCACGGTGTCTGCGGTACGCTTAAACTGGCCGATATTGTAGCCTAAAGCCAAATATGGGGACAGACCCCAGTCCTTAGTGAGTGTCAAGCCGACAGCAAAGCCAGCTCCGAACGCGAAACTCTGATAGTTATCAATGCTTTTGGCTGATTCAGAAGTTTTGCCCTTGGCTGTATCGAAATCCGCGAACGCAAGCGGTCGGTAAGCCCAGCGTTTGCCGAACTGATAACCCACTTCCGCACGCCCGCCCAGCGGCGCATTAATGTAGTCTTTGATAGTGCTCACCGGCAAGGCATAGCTGAAAAAGGCGCGGGCGAACCAGTGATTTGGTTCTGTACGCGGCTTCGCTAAGGTAACATCCGGTGACACGAATAGTAAAAAAAGAGATAAAATGAAAAATAATCTCGGCAAAATCTGCCGGAAAGGTTTGATCAGTTGGTTTTTAAAGACAAAAAAAGGGAAGTTACGCCAATGGTGAATTTTGAATTTTGAATTCATTTCTAAATCCTTACTATTTTTGATTTTTTCTAAAAAATAACTATTTTTTCATCTTTCTCTATCTTTTTCTGCTGTGCAAAAAGTAGCAATTGGATTGAAAAAATATAGAACTATGGATATTAAATAAAAATATAAAAAAGGTGGCAACTCTTTTTTATGAAAATTAAATTTTTTTTATAAAAATGGTAAAAATTATTTCTATAAAAAAAATAGTTGCTTTTTGACTGGTTTTACTTTTTATGAGATTTCTTCCATAAAGAGGTGAATGTGAAAAAACAAGTAGAAACCCAAGTATGCATAATCGGCGGCGGAGCAACGGGCGCGGGCATTTTTCGGGACATGAGCTTACGGGGTATTCCAGCAATACTCATTGAAAAAAATGATTTGGCCACAGGTACTTCAGGACGCAACCATGGCTTATTGCACTCAGGTGCTAGATATGCGGTCAAAGACCGCGAATCTGCGGTAGAATGTATCCAGGAAAATGAAATATTAAAAAAAATTGGAAAGCATTGCACGGAAGATACCGGCGGTCTTTTCATTGCTTTGGACGATGTTGATTTGGAGTATTCAGATACATTTTTCCAAAGCTGTCAACAATGCGGTATTCCGATTCAAGAACTGACCCTGGATCAAGCGTTTCGCATGGAAAAACATCTCAATCCTAAATTGAAAAGAGCGTTTATGGTACCGGATGGGTCTGTGGATCCATTTCGGCTGACTCTATACAATGCCTGGGACGCCATTGCTCATGGCGGCCAATTGTTTACTTATTGCGAACTACAAAACGCGCATATCAAAAACAAATCTATCGAATATATTGAAGTTTGGGACAAAGAAAAAAACGAAACATTTGCTGTTCGCGCCCAATACTATATCAATGCTGCCGGACCCTGGGCAGGTATTGTTGCAGCGCGAGTACAGGCTAGCATGCCCATGGCTCCCAGTATGGGAGTAATGGTTATTCTGGATTACCGAATTGTCAACCACGTCATCAATCGCATGCGCTTACCTGCGGACGGAGACATTATTGTACCGGGAGACACGGTTTCTATCATTGGCACTACCTCCCGATTGGTAACAGAAGATCAATTGGATCATCTGGAAGCCCTGCCCGGCGAAGTCACAGACATGGTAACAGACGCTTCAGAAATGATCCCAGAATTTGGTCAATCACGTATGTTGCGCTACTATAGCGGAGCCAGACCATTGCCAAAACTGGAAGGTGCTACAGGCAGAGAAGTGTCTCGCAACTTTACAATAAAGGATCACAGTCAAAAAGACCAAGAGCCTGACAATTTGTACAGCATTGTGGGCGGCAAACTCATGACCTACCGGTTAATGGCACAAGCCATTACCGACCAGATAGCCCCAAAAATCGGCAATGACCGGCCATGCCTGACAGCTAAGCAAGACTTACCGCCAGTAGATAGCCAAGATCTTCGACAAATTGGGCTAAGTATCCGCAACAATTATGGAGTTCAAACCGGGGTTTACCGCCAGGGACAAAAACTGGCTGACTCTTTGGCTGTGCAAGAAGCCCGTTTGGTATGTGAGTGCGAAATGGTCACAGAAAATGAGCTATTGCTCATGGCCGAGCAGGACCACATAACCAATATCTCAGATCTTCGGCGAAGAACCCGTCTGGGTATGGGGCCATGTCAAGGCACACTTTGCGCCATGAGAACCATGGAAATGAATCTATTTGCTGCCAAAGACTTTGATGAACGCAGTGCTATCCTGGAAAATTTTATCCAGGAACGTTGGAAAGGTATCCGTCATATATTATGGGGCGATTCCTTGCGTATGGAAGAATTTGCAATGTGGCTTTACCATGGCGTATGGGGGTGGGAATGAAAAAAGATACAGCAATCATTGGCGGCGGACTGGCCGGATTGTACGCAGCAATTTTACTACAAAAACAAGGACAAAAAACCGTTGTGTTTAGCAAGGGGGCCTGTGGCTTGAGTTTTTCTTCCGGCAATATCGATATTTTCAAAGGATCAGACCCATGGAAAAATATCATAGATTCATCTTTGCCAAAACAGCATCCATACAGCAAATGCTCCATGGAAAACATCCGCGCCGCTGTCAAGGAATTTATAAATATTCTAAATGATCAAGGCCTGCAAATGATAGAGCGGGATAAAAACCAGCGCATTATTACAACCTATG
>CAZCVM010000364.1:0-3401 GCA_964501965.1 uncultured Leptospiraceae bacterium
TCTGGCAGCGGGACCAATACCTTGGTTTTTGTTTATACTGTGCAATCCGGGCATTGGACAGATAAACTATCCTATGCCAGTGGATCGTCCCTTTTGCTAAATGGCGGAAAAATTGCTGATTTTTCTGGCAATGACGCGGCCCTGGGTTTGCCGGAGCCAGATGCCAGCGGCTCTTTGAGTGCGAATCACATTATTGTCATAGACGCAGCAGCCCCGATTTTGGCAATTACAAGTCCAGCCCATGAGGGTACAGTAGCCAATGCAAGTATGGTCACTGTGCAAGGCAGTTATAGTGATAGCAATATGGATGTGTCAAGCTTGAAACTTTGTTATGGCTCTGATGCGGATCCAATGGATGATTCTTGCATTACCAGTGCTGGTTTGACGATTAATACTTCAGCGCAAACCTGGTCAGTCGCCCTAAGCGGCCTTGCGGATGGAAATACATATTATGTGCGCATCACCGGTCAGGACACTTTGGGCAATGTGTCAAATTCTGCGGCTGTGCCGAGTCAGATTTCTTTTAATAAAGTGGATGACGCGCCGCCGGTGTTGGCTATCACTGATCCTATTGATGGAGCCAATTTGATCAATAGCGGCACGATCAATATTTTTGGCAGTTATGATGATAGCAATATGGACACAACCAGCATTCAATTGTGCTTTGGCACAGATTCAGACCCAACGGATGATACCTGCAAATCCGGCGGCGATATCACAGTGGACACTTCAGCAAAAAAATGGTCTACATCATTGAATGGTTTATCGCACGGGACAGACTATTATTTACGGGTTGTCGGCCAAGATACACAAGGCAATACCAGCAATGGAGCCAGTTCCCCACAGCAAATATCTTTTAGTACTGTTGACCCGACCGATATATCCTTTGAGCTTACGAACCCTGAAAACAATGCCACTTTTGTGACCAATTCGATTACTTTTTCCGGTGATGTCAAATCTAATAATGCTGGCTCTGACAAAATTAATTCATTTCAAATCTTGATAAACGGCAATCCATTTCCATACCAGGCCGGCGATTTAGATATCGCCGGCTGCGCTAATATCAATGCCAAAAGTTACACAGACACAGACTTAGATTGCGATTGCGGTGGCGTATGCGCCTGGACATTATCCACAGCCAATTTAGACTGGAATACTTTGCTGACAGTGAAGGGGCAATTCACAGATGATTTGAGCCACACCTACACATCCAATGCTGTGCAAATCCAGGCCCAACGCAAATTATCATTTGGCAATGTGGTGACCATTTACAATGATCAAACCAATTGTGAAAACAATGGCGGAACCTGGGATTTGTCTGGCCAAAATCTGGGCTGCTCTATGGAAGTCAAATATGACAGCGCATTTAATGATCCGGTGATCGTTGCTTCAGTCAAGCCAGGTCCGGATGATCCAGGAAGGTATTTGTCGAGTTCTGCCAATGCGGATGCCAATGCTGTACATGTTCGTATTAAGCTTGATAAAGCAAATCATAGATTTTTTGTTCGTACTATGAATGCAGACAATAGCGGGGCTGGAGAGCGTAGAAGTGTGGTTGACGAAGTACTCTATTTTTTAGTGGAAGCCAACACAGCCGGCAATCCTAAGTATGACTTAGCCAATGGTATGCAAATGGAAGCCAAAAACATATCTGTGACTGACCCATCCTTTACCGGTGGCGATGGAGCCTGGAATAATGTAAATTTTCTTGACGCTTTTTCTGATTACCGGCCTTTACTTTTTGTTCAGCAAATTTCTGATTCAGCGACATCGCCTGAAAGTGATTATGTGCAGCTTCGTATGCGGAATGTGGATAAAACTGGGTTTCAGATTAAATTTGAAGCAGACGAAGATTATTCCACAGGGGCTTACAATAAAAATGAAACAGTGAGTTATGTTGCCATTGAAGTCGATGGGTATAGTATTAATCCAGGAGATAGTACAGATATTTACAATTTTTCCAATTTTAACGGGCGCAAGATTCAGGTAGGTGTGCGCGGCGGTTTTAGGCATTGGACAGGTGGCGGCACAACCTCGATATCATTGAGAAACGGAAGTGCGGCTGATGAGTACTATGCTTGGCCTATTCCTTTTGTCAATTTGAATACTGATAGCGGTGGCGATCCGTCTTATGCTCGGCTGCGGGGGCCTATTCCGTTTTTGGGTGTCAAAGAATTGCATGCAACTGTGGAAGATACAAGGGATTATAGTCATCCCGCAGAGGAAGTATTTGTCTACTTTGTGATCGAAAGTTTTCCCAAAGTTCAATTCAATGAAGTGATGATTGAGCCGAGTGTTTGCGGTGCTGGTGTCACGGATTGCGAGTGGGTTGAGATATACAATAGCACAGGCAATGAAGTGGACGTATCCAATTATTGCCTAGTTGATCAAAACGGCACAACATTGTATGATTTTAATAATGTGACCATTTTGCCGGCAAATTCTTTTTTGACCATATATTCCAATGATTGGGGCGGTGCTTTGGACACGGATTTGAGCGATGGCAAAGGTTCTGTCAAAGGTCTGGCCGCGTTCACTGGCAATATGCTGGATCACGATGCCGGGGCATTTTCTTTGTATTCTTCTTGCGTCACTAAAGATGAGACGACCATTCAAGACTTTATCACATGGAATAAAAATGGCGGCGCAGGCCAAATTGGCAATGCAGCCTGGGACGACCATGCTGTTACTGCGGGGTTCTGGTCTGATGACTATGCTTTGGATATAGCTGATCTAGTAGGTGACGCGCAGGGAAGGTCTATATACATCACCAAAAATATGCGGGCCACGGATGCCCCTCCTTATGGCTGGAAAGGCAATCCAGCAGCCGGGGACAATGAAACGCCAGGAGCTTCCAACCCATTACAGTAAAAGTGCAATCACATTATGTTGATAACAAAATGATAGTATGAAAGAATGATAGCATGAAAAAATGAAAACAGCGATCATTATTTGCGATACATATTCGCGATCAAGGCCCGCTATTTTCATTTTTGACCATAAGCGTGACCAGCACAAAAGAAAGACCGGACATCCCTGCCATAACAAAAAACATAGTATAAATGCCAAAATTTTGGAACAAAATACCGCTGATCAATGCCCCACTGATCAATCCGCCTCGGCGTACAATAGAATCAAAAAATGCCTGGGAAGTCGCGCGTGCCTGTGGATGGATGATCCGGCCAATATAGTACACTGCTCCCAAATAAGCACCGGAAAAGGCGATCGAATGACTGACCTGAATCAGCAATATCGCCCAGGGAGGCAGCGGCTGGGTAAACATCAATAAACGAAAAACAGTTGCGCCAATTCCCAACAAAATAAAACTCTTTAATGATATTTTTTCCGTGATCCAGCCACTGTACTTGATGACAAAGAATTCCAAAACCACGCCCGCTCCC
>CAZCVM010000365.1:0-3388 GCA_964501965.1 uncultured Leptospiraceae bacterium
CTGCCCAAGATTCAGGGGGCGATCGCGCAGTTTACCGATTGGTTAGAGCAGCAAGGGCAGTAATCTTGGATTTTGGATCTTGGATTTTGGATTGGGCGATCGCCTCCTCATTCATGCGAAAACTTCGCCTTGTTGCAGCACTGCCCTCACTGGGCTTGCAGCACAGTTTTATAGAGGTCGATGTAGCGCTGCGCTTGCCGTTCCAGGGAATATTCTTGAACGGCGATCGCATTGACAGTGCTAGCTTATGAAGCTCGCAGTATGTCATTTTTTACTTGCTTCCAGATTCAAACTAATTGGATAGTTTTTGCCACTTTGATACACCATGAACCTAGAAGCATCCTTTATATTAGTCATGGGAGAAGAACCTGGATACCATTCTTTGATATCTTCAAAACCCGAAGTTTCTAACAAAGCGCTAAGTTTCTGCTTGTTAAAAACAGTCATATGGTAATTTAGCTTATAACTTTGACCTCCCATCAAAATGCCTTGAATTTTATCTATGTCCCTATTAGAAGCCAAGTATACTTCAAGGATCTTATCAAAATCAGGCACGGAAATACGAAGGACTCCTTTTCTCTTTAAGACTCTACTCCATTCTTGAATAACCCCTGGTACATCTGCAAAGGGAAAATGCTCTAGACAATGCGAGGCATATATCAAATCTACTGATTCATCCTTGAAAGGTGCCAAGTTATCAATTGACCTCAAATAATGAATATGGCGTGCTGGTAGTAAATCTATGTTGGTAAACTCGGGATGATTTACATATCCACATCCCAAATGAAGATTCAGTCTTCCATCATTCGTTAGACAATTTTGAGGTCGAAAGATAAACCGCTTAATCTTGCCATAGACAAGTTTACAGTTATGCTTTACCTGATTCCATCTCGCTCTATGTCTATCCCTAAAGCTAATTGGGAGCCACGACATAATTGCATAATGAGTTATTTGCTTTGATGGCCTTTTTTGAGGACGAATCGATCTATTAAATCTCGTTTTATACAAGAACTGATCCATTTCAGCATTTTGCTCAACATCATCTGGATAATTCAAGCTAGAAGGCTCGTAGTTCGAGATTCTAGCTAAAGCGTCATTGGGAGAAGTATGGCGAGACCCATCCGCTCGACATCCGAAATTAGAGACTAAATTATATTTTGGAATAATTGATAGTCCATTTTTTTGCCAGCAAGCAAACATCCATGCATAATCCCAATGAGGATCGTTTCCTAACGTGCAAGAATCAAGTATTCTGAACCAGTATTCTTGCTCAGATTTAGTATGATGTAGTGACTCTATCCACTTCCCTTGTCTCAGTGAGAGCCAATCTTTCATTTCAAAATCAAAATATTTCCAGGCTCGTTTCCACGTAGCCCAGCCCCAAGCGGGTCCATATTTTGAAAAACAATAACTTGCATCAATTTTTAGAGGATCATGTGAGAAGTTACTACCACCAATATGCATTACTCGCTCATCATTTCGGTACTTTTCCAACAAATCTTGGCAGAAGTAGAAGAAGAACTGACTAGGAATACAGTCATCTTCTAAAATAATTGCCTCCTGAACTTGTGAGAAGACCCAGTTTAAACCCGTAGAACATCGAATAGGAGAGGTCAGATTGGTATCCGAATAGTTTTTTAGGAGTTCACACTCCCAATCAATAGTATCAATGACAGCTCTAGCAGCTTGGCATTTTTCTTGCTCTTCTGGAAATCTTGGTCCGTCAGCAATAACTAAGAGTTCTCTGGGCCTTACTTGCCTGACTCTCTCTAACACTCTAGCTGTTAAGTCAGGTCGATTAAAAATCATCAATACAACGGGAGTTTTCAGCATAGTTTATGGATGAGATCTGAAGATAGAAGTATTAAAAGTGCGACAAATCAACCGATAGTTTTTGCTGGTTAAAAATTGAAAGATCCTGGATTCCTGGGGATGAGATAATGAGAATCTAATATCCTCTATAGCTATGATATGTGGATTATACTTTTCCCAATCATTTGAGTGTAAGACTTCTAGATCAAGTCCTTCTACATCAATGTTTAGGAAATCGATCGCTTGTCCTACCTGTATATATTTGTCAAGAATACTTTTGAGTGGAACTGTCTGAATCTGGATTTGATGAGTCACATAATATTGCTCTGAATTTCTCGATAAAATTCTTTCTTCATCAAATCCATTTAGAGCTGGCTCATTAAAGCAATAGTATGTCAGACTTTCTTCTTTGCTCGAAATTCCAACCGATAAATTTATATCCTCTGGTCTGCAAACATCGAATGCTTTTATGCTTTCCGGATTTGCATCAATATTAATTCCACGCCAACCCCTCAAGTATAAGTTATATGTATTCGAAAATCGTTGGGGGTGATGAGCACCAACATCCACATAAAATCCAATTTTTTTCCGATTAAATATTCTTGCAATTATTACATCTTCACCTTCTTGGGAAAAAGAAATATGATGATGAGAATATTGGATACTTGGATAGATATAATTTTTCCGAGGAAAGAGTAAGACTTCTGTGGAATACTTAATTCTTCTAATGCCAGCTTGGATTTTTCGGATTATCATCAGCACCTAATTTCTGAAGTTTCAAGAGCTTTCCATTCCCCTCGAAGAAGAATGGGGCCAATACCACTATGTCCCAGTTGACCGTCGCCATAGAAGTCACCAGCTTCGACATCGATAGCACCTACAAATCCCTTAATCCAATCAGACTCAATTCCATTAACCAGAATTCTAACGCCAACATAATATCGTCCCACAGAGAAGGGAAAATCCTTAATTGTGCATTGAATTTTTCCTCGGGTTTTACCAAGCTCTAACAGAGTTCCTGAGTAATCACTGTATAGGATAGAAATTGTTTCCCCTAAAACACTATGGATTGAGAAACCAAGACTAACTTTTTTACCTTGGATGTTCTCATTAGCTTTGTAGTGAAACACTAAAACGACATCTTCTCCACAAGCAACCGCGACCAATGGCTCTCCTCTATTGTTTTCAACTGAGAAGTTTTCTAGAATTACTTGACCTATCCCGGTTCTCCTCATTTTAGTGATATCAACATCTTGCGTTGAATTTTCTAAGTCAGAAAGGTAATAGTTAATCCCCTCTTTAGTTGAACCATAAAACTTAATATTCCCCTGACTGAGTACAACTGACTGGCTACAGAGACGCTCAATTGCCGACATTTGATGGCTGACAAATAGAACAGTTCGCCCTTCCTTACTCACATCCTCCATCTTGCCCAAGCACTTCTTTTGAAACTGGGTATCCCCGACTGCCAGCACTTCATCCACCACCAAAATTTCGGGTTCTAGGTGGGCGGCGACCGCGAACGCCAACCTCACATACATCCCCGACGAATACCGCTTCACCGGAGTATCCAAAA
>CAZCVM010000366.1:0-565 GCA_964501965.1 uncultured Leptospiraceae bacterium
CCAATGTTGTCAAGTCTATTTCCAAACCAAGATTGCTGGCAAAAGCCAACTCTGCCAGAGCAATGGCCAGTCCACCTTCACTCAAATCATGAGCCGCCTGCAGCTCAAAAGAGGGCCTTTGTGCTGTATCGCCGGGCCTGGAAAGACCGTCTATGAGCACAGATTGAAGAGCTTTTTCCGCATCCAAATCCAATGAAGGAATAGGGCCCTTGGTTTGACCGTGGATAAAACTCAAATACTCTGTGGCACTCAATACCGGATCAAAATGACCGACCAGCGCGATTTCCCAGTCAGGCTGAATATTGTTTATGGAAGGAAAATCAATGGATGGCGTATTTTGTGAATTGCTAAATTGAGACATATCTTCAATCAGGCCGACCATGCCAATGGTAGGCGTTGGAAAAACCGGACCATCTGGTGATTCATTGTAAAAGCTGACATTGCCGCCTGTGATGGGCAGGCCGAAAAAACGGCATGTATCTCCCATGCCGTGGATAGATTGAACAAAAAAGTAATAGTTCTCCGGTATATACGGATTGGCAAAGTTTAGACAATTGGTTACGCC
>CAZCVM010000366.1:575-3384 GCA_964501965.1 uncultured Leptospiraceae bacterium
TTCGCTCCGACACAGGCCAGGTTGCGTGCTGCTTCTGCCACAGCAAATGACGCACCCTGTTTGGGATCCAATGCCACATACCGGGCATTGCAGTCAATAACTGTGGCCAAACCTTTATTGGTGTCATAATGATGCAGCCGTAAAACGGCTGCATCAGCACCTGGGCCTTCCACAGTGGCCAGGCCGACTTGGTGATCATATTGATCAAAAATAGGATAACGGGAAGCAATGTTCGGCGCGGCCAATAACCGGCGCAAAATTTTGTCCGGCGTGCCCTGGGGAACAATGTCGGATATTTGGAAATTGTTTTTATCTGCCAGATCGGCTGGTTCTTTGGACTCGCGTTGATACACGGGCGCACCGCCGCCTAGTATTAATGAAGCGGCTGGCACAACAGCTTGTATTTCGCCATTTTGACTAATAGTTAATGTTTGATCTTTTGTTACTTCGCCGACTACTTCAGCATTGAGGTCCCATTTTTTGACAATGTCAATTGCAACTTGTTCTTTGCCTTTTTCTACTACCACCAGCATTCGTTCCTGGCTTTCAGAAAGCATGATTTCATAAGAATTCATGCCAGTTTCCCGAACAGGTATTTTGTCCAAATTGATTTTCATGCCATGATCGGTTTTACCGCTCATTTCCGAAGTGGAGCAGGTGATGCCAGCCGCGCCCATATCCTGAATGCCAATGACAACGCCGCTTTGCAAAAGCTCCAATGTGGCTTCCAAAAGCAGTTTTTCCATGAATGGATCTCCGACTTGCACGGCAGATCGTTTCTCTTCGGATTCTTCGCTCAAGTCCTGGGAAGCAAAGGATGCTCCATGAATACCGTCTCTGCCGGTAGTCGCGCCGATCAATAGTACTGGATTGCCTTTGCCTTCGGCCCGCGCAAAAGCGATATCTTCATGCTTGACAATGCCGACCACCATGGCGTTGACCAAAGGATTGACCTCATAGCTTTTGTCAAAAAAGACTTCGCCCGCCACAGTGGGAATGCCCAGACAATTGCCATAGTCGCCAATGCCCTTGACAACGCCTCGCAAATGGTGACGCACTGATTTTGTATCCGGTATGCCAAAGCGCAAGCTGTTTAGCGACGCGATAGGTCTAGCTCCCATGGTAAAAATATCGCGCATAATGCCGCCAACGCCTGTGGCAGCCCCCTGGTAAGGTTCAATTGCAGATGGATGATTGTGGCTTTCTACCTTAAAGACGATAGCCAGACCATCGCCGATATCAATGGCCCCGGCATTTTCTTCGCCAGCCTTGGTCAAAGTTCGTTCACCGGAAGTAGGAAGTGTTTTTAAGTAATACAATGAATTTTTATAAGAGCAGTGTTCACTCCACATAGCACTATACATACCCAATTCTGTTCTATTGGGCAAACGGCCCAGATGTTGCTTGGTCCATTCAAATTCTTGTTCTGTCAGGCCATGTTCCAGGGCATCTTTTATTGTCACTTGTTGCTGTTTCACGAATTTCCTCCGGTTTTTTGAGACAATTGCCATGCTTTGATTGGGTTTTGTTTTGTAAATCATATTATTGTCATAGCTGTGATATACATTTTTCCATATTTTTGCATTATTATTTGTTTTTTTTTACAAAAAACCATAAATTCTCTTGACGGTGTCAGCAAATTCCGCTTTTATTCTTGCAGGAATAAGCAGACTATAGTTTTTCGGTGATAAAATTTGTACTAAATTTTTTTAGTTAAAATGAAAGATTCAAATGATAGAACAATTTGAAAAACAAAAAGGTCTATCGTAAATATTGTATATATCGCGTCTAGCGCGTCTATCACAAGGAGGAAAATTGGCATGGCAAAAAAAATACTTATCGTTGACGACTCTGCATCTATTCGGCAAATTGTCTCATTAACCCTAAAAGGTTCCGGATATGAAGTTTTGGAGGCTCAAGACGGACAAAACGCAATTGATTTATTGGCTTCTGGAGAAAAAGTCAATTTAATTGTTTGTGATGTAAATATGCCTCAAATTGACGGCATAACATTTCTCAAAAAACTCAAATCAGAGCCCAGTTTGGAATCTGTAAAGTACACGCCGGTAGTTATGTTGACTACAGAATCTCAAGAAGCCAAAAAACAAGAAGGCAAGCAAGCCGGAGCCAAAGCCTGGATCGTCAAACCTTTTCAGCCGGACCAGCTTTTGGAGGCAGTATCCAAACTGTTGACCTGATAGTCAGACCAAAGCACAGGGGGCGAATACCAGGTTGTAAACGCAAGAAAATGTATAATAAGGATACGAAGGATAATATATGGCAAAGAATGAAAATGACAAACAAGGCGATATTTTGTGGCAAAATGACCGTTTGGAAATCCGAAAAGTTCCATCGAGTCAAAACAACCCAACACTGCATTTGCGGATGATAGGCGAGTTGAATATATACACTGTCAACAAAATCAAAGATTTTTTTGTTGCTCAAGCCAAAGAGTTCGCTGCCATAAAAGTAGATCTTGCCGGTATCCAGGAATTTGATACAGCTGGATTTCAGTTTTTATTAGCTTTGAAAGCAGAGGCTTTGCTGCAAAAACACAGTCTTCATTTTCATGGACATCCGGCTCAAATAATGGAATATCTGGATATTTTAGGAGCAGTGGGTTTAATGGGCGACAAGGTGGTTCTTCCCAAGGAACAAAAAAGCAATTATTCATTCAAATATGGCTTAAAAAAGCAAAATTTTGTGTACTTGCAGCAATGATGGTATACCTGTCTGTAGAGAAAGGTAAAGGAATATGGATTTAGATTTAGCCAAACAAACATTTATTCAGGAAAGCAAAGAGCTTTTG
>CAZCVM010000367.1:0-3382 GCA_964501965.1 uncultured Leptospiraceae bacterium
TACAAGTGCCGACCTTTATAATTGCCGGCAACCATGATAGTCCGCAACGTCTTTCGTTTGGCGCGCCTATTCTAGCCAAAAACCAGATTCATATTCACGGCAAACTGTCTTTCCCGTTAAAGCCGATCACTCTTACCTGTTCGGATACTACAGCGGATTTCTTTTTGCTGCCCTTTGTCCGGCATGATGATCTTGCGCATTATGCTTCTTTGGCATTACAAGATGATATGTTCAAAAACAAATATCTATCAGAAAATGGAAACACTGTACCTGAAAAAATAGATTTCAATCAGGCTATGGATATTACCATGCGCCATGCTCTTTATTGCAGCAAACAACAAAATAATATTGCACTTGACAATAAAATGCAAATACTGGTGGGACATGGATTCGCATTGCCTCAGCAAAAGACTGGCAACAATAAAGATAAACCGTCCATTGTTTTAGAAACCCAATCAGAAAGACCATTGTATATTGGCGGTGCAGATAGCTTTCAGGTGGACACAATACAAGACTTTCATTTGACATTGCTGGGTCATTTACATTCACCGCAGACCATCTCCCATGAGCCACCGGTTGCGTATGCCGGATCATTGTTTCGCTTTTCACTATCAGAAATACATCAACAAAAAAGTGTCACTATCTGGGACATTGACAGCCAGCATGCCGAAAAAAATAAGACTCATAATATTGACCAAAAAAAGATATATTTGCGTCCCAAAAGAGAATTGCATTTGATTCGAGGCCCATTCAAAGAAATCATAGAACAACCCGATTCTTTTTTGACAGAATCAATGAACAAAGACGACTTTTTCTACATCCAGCTCACTGATAAAAATTATGTCTTTGAAGCTATGAAAAAAATTCGTGATATTTTTCCTTATACAGTGCATCTGGAACGCATTGGCCATTTTAACAATATAAATAGCAACAACAAACCGGAAAGACTTAAAACCCAGACCCTGGAGCCGCAAAACCTATACCAAAATTTTCACCAATACCAATTCAACGAAGAACCTGACAAAAAACAATGGGATTTATTTTATCAGGCTGTCACCTGGCACACAAATAAAGACAAACAAAAATCCAAAGATTTGGATACACCACAATAAGGCAAAAATAATGAAACCTATTGAATTGACGATTCGGGCCATGGGGCCTTATTCCCAGTTAGAAAAAATAAATTTCAAAAATTTGTTGCATAGCGCGATCTTTTTGATCCACGGCCCCACTGGGTCCGGCAAATCTACTATCTTTGAAGCCATGACCTTTGCCCTATATGGCGAGCTTAGCCACAATATGATACATATATCGCAAATGCAAAGTCAATGGCAGACTTCACAACAAATGGAAGTTGGCTTTACATTTGAACTCAAGCAAAAACAATACAGCATCATCCGGTCTCCTCAAATGGAAGTGAAAAAAAAAAGGGGCACTGGCAAAACAAATAAACCAGCCGCAGTGACTCTCTGGCAAAACACCCCTGAAAAAATCAAAATATCTGATCGAATGAATGAGGTCGGACAATGGATCATCACAAATCTAGGACTGACCAAAGAACATTTTACCCAGGTGGTTCTTTTACCGCAGGGAAAATTTAGGGAATTTTTGACAGCCAATAGCGAAAAACGCGAAGAAATACTGAAAATTCTTTTTGGAACCAATGCAGTCAAGCAAATAGAAGAAAACTACAAAGACATTGCCTGGGAAGCAGAACGGCAACTGGAGAAAATGCGTGACCAGCAAAAATCTCTGATGCAAAATATAAATATCAATGAAATAGACCAGTTACCGGAAAAGCAAAATCAATTGCGGGACTCTATAAAAAAAATTCAGTCGCAAATTCATGCAATGGACCAGCGCAAAAATACTTTGCGGGATAAACTGCAACAATACCTGACTCTGGAAAAAGACTTTTTAGAATGGGAGCAAACAATACAACAATACAAATCATTCACTAATGATAAAGAAAAAATAGATGGATTGCGCGATACCCTTACAATCATGCAGCTTGTCAAAGAGCATTTACCATTGTACCAAAACATTCGGCAACAACAAAAAGAGAAAAAGGAATATACCCGAAATATTCAATCCTTAGTCAATGAACAAAATAAAACAGATCATCTCCTTCAACTATGCGAAACTAAAATACAAACACTCGAACAAAAAAAGCAAGCCATACCAGAGCAAAAAGAACAAATCTTGCGCTGGCAGCAACAAACACAACTACTGCAAAAAATTGATATAGCATTAAACCAATACCAGGCCGAAAAGCAAACACTCACCAAATATGAAACGCTTTTACAACAACGACGCGGAGAATATGACAGTATCCAGCAAAAAATATCAAAGACAGAATCACAATATCAAAAATGGCACAATGCCGCATCTCAATATCCGATCTGGCAAAACAAATACCAACAATGTACCACCTGGCAGCAATGGGACAAACAGCTTAGCCAGATGAAACAAAAAGTTCAGGAACTCAAAGACAAAAAAATAAAATGGACTAAAGACAGCCAGCATCTAACAGTCCAGCTCGAACAGGAACAAAACAAATTGCATCAATGGGAAAAGCAATGGCAAAGCTTTTATAAGGACAACCAAATCAAAATCCTGGCTGCTTCTTTGAAAGCCGGTGAAGCCTGTCCGGTTTGCGGCAGCCTGGATCATCCACAACCAGCGAATGACCAGATTGTACCTGATCATAAATTTATCGAAAACATTTCATTCGATGATTTGGCGGAACAATTGCAAAAACAAAAGAAAAAGATTTCCGAAACACAGGAAAGAAAGCAAAATATCGCAAGCAAACTCAGCGGACTCGAACAAGATATTGTCAATATCAATGACAATATCTATCAAAAAATCAATGACATATTAAAATTGACCAGAGAAATTCCCGATTCCTATCCATACTCAATAGACATGGAAACATACCCGCCTTTGGACATGGATGCCATCAAAGAATGCCAATTAAAAGACCTAAACGATGACAAGACCTATACCATGCTTGCCACCCATCTGGAAAAATTGGGCCATATACTTGAAAATCAAATAGCTGAATTTCAAAAGCATCAACAATCCCAAAATCAAAAACCCCTCACAACAATTTTGGCTGAATACAAAACTCAAAAAGAAGATATCGAAAAAAAAATAGAAAAAGGCCAGGCACTCGAGAAAGAACAATATCAAAAATTTAGCAATGCTAAAGCTACTCTGGAAAATTGGCTGCAGCAATGGCAGGAACTGGAAGACCTAAATCCGTCTGCGGATTCATCGCGCATACAATCCATATTGCAAGCCCCGGAAAAAAACCATGCCAGGCACATTTCTGATTTGCAAAAAGTTCACATGGATCATATAAACGCGATGCAAAAAG
>CAZCVM010000368.1:0-3376 GCA_964501965.1 uncultured Leptospiraceae bacterium
GCCTCTAGGTCCACCTGGAATCAGGCCACTCAACAGGCCCAAACCGCCCAAGAGCTGGCCGCTCAGATCGGGGAACGCTATCCTGATGTCGTCTCCGAGCTTCTCCAGATCCTCTACAGTCTGTTGGCCCTGTTGGAGCAGATCGCCAAGTCCGCCCAGGCTCTGGAGCAACTGGAAACCTCCACCTACCGACAGGCCACCCAAACCCGACTCACCCGTAGCCTCGAAGGGATCCAGCAGACCCAAGAACAGCTGCAATCGATGCATGATCAGCTGGTGCTATCGGGACTCGATCCCACCCTGGCTGGACAAACCGTGTCCCTGCCGTTACATCTGAAAGAGCTGACTGAGTCCAACAAGGCGATCCTGCACCTGAGTTCATTTACTCCCCATGCGAGGTAACCATGCGCGATCATTCCTCACCTAACCCACTTGAGTCCAACCTTGAGATCACCTACTCTGTGCTCCAGAGCGGGATCTGGGGTGGAGTTGCTTTAGCTTTGGGATGGACTCTAGGATCCTGTGGCTCCCCTCCCGTGGACTCCTTTGAGAGTGCTCAACAGGCCATCGATCAGTCTCTACTGCCTCGGATCAACCTCCGCCAAGCCTATGTTTCTGACTCCGTAGCCTCCCGCTACACCCTAGACGACATCACCGAACCCCTACCCAACATCGATGACTTCCCCCTCTACGCCGCTCAACCCAGCCCCGATCCGGACACCCTCACCCTAGAGATCTTCAGCTCCAGTGAGAAGGCCAATGTGGGCACACAGAACGAGCGGTGGCTGGTGGAGGTAGCAGAGGACTTCAACCAACAACAGATCACCCTGGACTCCGGTGAGTTAATCCAGATCAGCATCCGCAAGATCGCCTCCGGCACCGCTGCCCGTTTGCTCTCGGCTCAGACCGTTCAACCCACAGGGTACTCCCCCTCCAACGATCTATGGGTGCAGATGATCGAGTCCGCTGGGGTGGAGACGATCCCGGTGGTGCCCCGACTGGTGCCCAATACCGCTGGCTGGGTGGTGCAATCGGAGATCTATCAAGATCTGGAGGCGGAGGGAGAGGTCACCTTTGAGGCCCTGTTGGACCAGATCCTGGCGGGCAGTGTCGCTGTGGGCTACCCCAACCCCTATGCCAGCTCCACTTCTCTGAATCTGCTCTACACCTTATTCTGGGGGGCGGCTGGATATGACGATCCCACCGATCAACTCACTGTAGCGGATCTGCAATCCCCTCAGGTCAACTCCGTCTTCAATGCCTTTCAGCAACAGGTGCTGATCACCACCAACACCACCCTGGATCTGCAGGAGATCTTTATTCGAGATCCGGAGAAACTGCAGGCGTTCCCATTAGAATATCAGAACTATCAAACCCTGGTGACCCTACCGGGCTTTGAGACCGTGGAGTTTATTCCCTTTGGCATTCCCCATAACAATCCTCTGGTGGGATTTCAGTGGAACAGCGATCGGGAGCAGGAGGCGTTAGAGACCTTTGGGGACTACGTTAGCTCCCCTGAGGCCCAAGATCTGGCGGAGGAACAGGGTTTTGTGGAGACCCCTTATTTAGCAGCGGAAGCTTATCCCCCGATCCCCAATGGCGAGGTGTTGACGGCAGCTCAAACCTATTGGAAGGGACAGAAGGATGCGGGCCGCACCGTTTATATGATGATCGTGATCGATGTCAGCGGATCGATGGAAGGTCAGCCTCTGCGAGCGGTGCAGGAGGGGTTACGGATCGCTAGCAAAGAGATCAATTCCGGTAATCATGTGGGTCTGATCGCGTTCAATACGGCCCCTACAGCCCTAGTGCCTTTGGCCCCCTTCGATACCCTGCAGCATCAACGGTTGTTAGCGGCGATCGACTCCCTGCGGGCGGATGGAGGAACTGCTATGTATGACGGCATGATCGTGGCTTTGGATCGGCTCATGGAGCAGGTGGAGACGGATCCTAATGGTCGGTTTTATCTGTTGGTGTTGAGCGATGGCCAGAGCAATGAAGGCTTCGGCTTCGATCGGGTGCAGGAGATCTTGGAGTACAGCAATGTGCGGGTTTATCCCATCGCTTATGGGGATGTGAATATGGAGGAGATGCAGGCGATCGCGGCCCTGCGGGAGTCCACGGTACAGGTGGGTACCCCCGAGAATGTCCAGAGCTTATTGAAGGGTCTACTGCAGACCAATCTCTAGGGCTTTCGTTGCTCAATCGAAGATCAGATCCAAAGCAGATCAAGATCACACTTAAACACATTAGGATCGGATCATGAATCAACTGAATCGTTCGTTAATCATCATTCTGGGCTTGGGCTGGATCAGCTTTCTAGGGGTAGGCTGGGGGATCCGTATCTTAGGGACGCCTGGGGTTACCGTACTGATCGATCGTAGCTATTGCCCTCCAGAACATTGGGAGGAGGTCGTCCAGATCTATCAAAATTTGTACCAGCAACAACAACAGAAACAGATCCAGATCAGAGAGGTGATCTTATTTAGCAGTTTGGGTCAGGAGTCCGTTGAACCGATCTCTACACCTCAAGATCTGCTCCAACAAACCACCTATGGTCGTCCTGACCCCGAACGGGAGAGCCGTCTCCAAACGGAATACCCCCAAGCTCGGTTACTGAGCTGCCAGCCCTAAGGTGATCCCTTCTCCCTAGATCCCATCCTCAGGCGACCCGTCGCCCCTGACAGATCACCGATGTCAACTGGGGCACCACACCATCGTCATAGACTGTGATCAGATCCGCCCGTTTGCCCACCTCCAAACTGCCCCGATCCGCTGATAATCCGATCGCTGCCGCCGGATTCTGAGTCACCATCTTTTGGGTCTGATACAGAGGAAGATCCAGCTTCTGAGCGATCAAAAAGATCGCCTGCAGTAAACTTTGGGGGGCATAATCCGAGGAGAGAATATCCAAATAACCATGCTCCAGCAGATCCAAAGCTGCGATATTACCAGAGTGGGACCCGCCTAACACCACATTGGGAGCCCCCATCAATACCTGCAGATCCTGATCATGAGCGGTTTGAGCAGCCTCCAAGGTGGTAGGAAACTCCGCGATCATCGCCCCATTTTCGATCGCCTCCTGTACATGCTCGGGGGTAGCATCATCATGACTGGCGATCGGTAACCCTCGCTCCTGGGCCAGCTTGACCAACCGATCTCGATTAGGGATGGCGTACTGTTGCTGTTCGGCTTTGCGATCGACAATAAATTGCTCCACCTCCTGAGCTGTCAGGCCATGTTTGCCCATGTAATACTCCTTGAATTTCTCCAACTTGACAAACTGACGTTGTCCAGGGGTGTGATCCATCAACGAGAGCAAAGACAACAGGGGATGGTTAACGTAGGCCTCAACGATCGGCACCACCTGGGCATA
>CAZCVM010000369.1:0-3356 GCA_964501965.1 uncultured Leptospiraceae bacterium
ACTTCTACTCGTCCTGTCCCTGGCGCTTTTCACGTCTCTGAGTGCCCAATAAGACCGCGAGTCCGCGACCCGAGAGCGCCAGCCCCCGATGAGCACCGCACGCTGTTTAAGGGCAAGAAGCGTAAATTTGAGCCCGGCTTTGCTGCCAGCTATGAAGTACTAGCCACGTCCATATTTGACGAAACCGGCGTGATGGGTCGTTTCGGCCTCAACTGGCTGCAAAACCTGCGCTTTATTTTCGGCTTTGGGTTCAGCAACCAATTTACCAACCAAGATGTGCCACCCTCTGGCACCTTCCCGCAGTTCCAGCGGATGCGCTGGGAGGTTAACTGGACCTGCTTGCGACTGGGGTATGTCTTTCTCCCGGATATGCCGGTTTACGTCAACCCCATGATCGACGTGGGTCTGGGCCGTATAGACAAGCAAATCATTGAACCCAACGCCTTTGTCGACGGCCCGAACGTCGATGAATCGCGCTTTTTTGTGGGCACGGCTCAACTCAACATCGGATTCAACCTCACGGATTGGCTGCGTCTGTACGGCTTCGGTGGCTACCGCTACGCCAGTGGAAGCCGCACTATTGGCGTGACTGACGGCCAGCTGGGCGGCTATGTAGCCGGCAGGGGACTTACGCTTGGCCTCTTCAACCCCGGCAGGTTCGAATGGGAAGAAGAATAGAAACCTTAACTCAGATCCCTTAATCTGTATAAAGCGGTCAAGGTTTCCACACTAGATCACCAGAAACTGAAGAATTTCAGCGTCTCGTGCACAACTTTTAAGCGCGTAGTTCGTGATATACATCGGTAGCCTGCTAGTTTGTAACTTGTTATAAATCGGGCCGTCACATCCTATCTATGCTGCGAACCATCTTGCTGAGCGTCTTGTGCTTAAGCGTCGGCCTGAGCACGGCCATGGCGCAGGAAGAGCTCGTGCCCGGCCAGAACAACGCCGTCAGCAGTGGCAAGCAAGACTCCAGTGAGTTGAACAAAGGCAGTCGGTTGAAGCTAAAAATGGCCAAAACCGTCTACCTGAAAGAGCTGGATGAAGAGCCGTTTTACCGCTCGTATTACGCCTTCCCGAACATCAACGAAACGCCTTATTACAGCGATCCACGCTTGCAAGAGCGCATTTTTGACCTAGAAAATGCCGCCAAAATTGACTACCCAGCTCTTAGTCGAGCACTGACGGAGTACGTCTCTCAGTTCGGAATACAAAACTTTAACAAAGACACCGACCTGGAATACGTCTGGAAACTCGGTCAAGTGCGCGAAATCTTACAAGACACCGCAGCCGCGCTCTTTTATTATAGTATTGCCCTCAAAAACAATTCGCGCTACTTCAACGAGATTAAAATCCAGTATGACTCGCTGCGGGCGTTGAAGCACAACGAGAAGGTCGACCTCGATTACTACTACAAAATTATCGCCGCCCGGCTCAGAGTGGACACCCTTGCCCCACCCAAAGGTGTGCTTTTGAAAATGGGCAAAGAAGTGAATACGCTTTACCCCGATTACGCGCCCTACATGCACCCCAGTGGCAATGCGCTGCTATTTTCTTCGCGGCGAAACGACTTCGAGCCCGGCGGGGAATCGGATTACCTCAATCTGCAGGAAGACATCTATTACTCGCGCTACGATTTCATCAACGAAATCTGGAGCCGGGCAGAGCCCTTCGGCTACCCCATCAAAACGCCCTATAACGAGGGCTCGGCCTGCCTCGACAGAGACGGTACTACGCTCTTTTTTGTGCGCTGCAACAGCCCGGACGGCTATGGCGAGTGCGATTTGTTTGAAGCCGACTACGTGAACGGCAAATGGACGAATGTGCGTAACCTAGGCCCGAACATCAACTCGGATTACTGGGACAGCCACCCTTCCGTGACCCCCAGTGGCAACCGCATCTACTTCACCTCTAATCGCCCGGGTGGGTTTGGGCGCTGCGACATTTACTACTCCGACCGCGATAATCGGGGGCGCTGGAAGCCTGCGAAAAACATCGGCCCGATCATCAACACCATCGAGAACGAAATTACGCCACACTATCACGAGATCAACAACACGCTGTATTTCAGCTCGACCGGGCAAGTGACCAATTACGGTGGTTACGACATCTTCAAATCGCGTATGCAGGGCCTCTACTACGAGCAGCCCATCAACCTGGGCCCGCTGATTAACACCCCGCGCGACGAGTACTATTTCTCGATCGACGGCACGGGCGACTCGCTGTATTACGCCAACGCACAGCCCGATAACAAACGCAACTTCGACCTCTACAGCTTCCCGATGCCCATGGGTGCCCGCCCCGATGCCGTGACCGAGCTATCGGGCTACCTCATTGACTCCACTACTGGCCACCCACTGACGGGTATCGTGGCGGCCATCGATCTCGACCGCAATGTCGAAATCGAACCGCTGTTCATCAACAAAGTCGGCTTCTTCAAATTCCGCCTCATCAACGAGCGCAACTACATGCTGCTAGTGCTAGGCGAGAACGCCATCCGTGTGGAGGAAGACGACTTCATGGATCAGGATTCGCTCTTCAAGACGTTCGTGGAAAGCATCACCGAGGAGCAGTCCGTCATTTTCGAGGGCCTCGAGTTTCGTAAGAATACGACCTCAATCACGAATGACATCCGCCCTCAGCTCGACATGATCGTCGACTTCATGAACGAGCACCCCTATGCCCGGCTCATCATCCGCGGGCATACGGATTCGGACGGGAAGCCGGAATACAACCTGCAGCTTTCGCGCGACCGCGCGAACGCGATTCGTCAGTATATCCTGCGCAAAACGATGCTGCCTGAGAGCTCCATCATCGCTGAGGGCTACGGTGAAACGATGCCAGTCTTCCCCAACGACAGCGAAAAGCACAAAGCCCGCAACCGTCGGGTGGAGTTTGAGTTTGTGATTCCTCTGCAACACCGCAGCGAATTTCGCTCGGCAGCCGGCATCATGGACCCCGGCATGGTGCGACTGGAAGAGGAGTCCGATAGTGTGGACGTCGACACGGACCCCTTTGAGTTTTTGTTGGGGGGCGGTGCGCTGAACGTGGAAGAAGACCTCGATATCGACGAGTTCAAAGATTCGAACGACCCCTTTGCCGAGGAGTTTCTGATGGAAGAGCTCTCGTTCGAGGAGTCGATGGACATCGACATGTTCGACCCGGAAGACCCGGACTCTGTGGTGCTGCAGCTCAAAGCTGAAGAGGAGGGCGACGACCTCGACGACGCTGATTTCGAAGAGGATATGCTCAATATGGAGGAGTTCAACACAGACGAGGTGGGCGGTCTGGAAGCCGATGCGCTGCTCAATGACATGGGCATGGGCAGCGATTCTGTCGATACTGAAATCTCTGGT
>CAZCVM010000370.1:0-237 GCA_964501965.1 uncultured Leptospiraceae bacterium
TGATTGTGGTAGTCGGTGCAGCGGCCATTTTTATGCCAAAGCAATTGTTTTTGGCGGCCACAGTAGCCGGCTCGATCCTGATTGTTTTTACTATTGCTTTGTTTATGCTGCGCAAAGGGTATTTCTTTGTGGCTTCCAATGCTGTGGTTGCGGCAATTATGCTCGCTTTGCTGGGATCGTTGTACGCACGCACGCAAACAATACCAAACGCAGTCTATAGCACGAATTTTTATTTTT
>CAZCVM010000370.1:247-3055 GCA_964501965.1 uncultured Leptospiraceae bacterium
CTGGTCCAGGATTCTATTGATCCAAAGATTTTAGTAGAATCAGCCCTGCCAGGCTTTTTGTATTCTACTATGGCACTGATTGTTTCTACTGTGATTGGATACCAGATTTCCATTATTTTTACGGACTCAATGATAAAATTGGAAGAAGAGCTGACTGAAAACAACCAGCGCAGCAAGAAAATGTCCAATATTATCGTTTCTGTGCAAAGCAGCGGAGAACATTTTTCAGAAACAGCGAAAAATTTGGATCAAAGCGCGAAAGAATTGTCTGATTCTTCCCAAGCTCAAGCTTCCTCAGTAGAAGAAATCACTTCCGGCATGGAAGAGGTTTCTGCTGGTATGGATTCCATGGGTAAAAATGCGGATCAGCAAATGAAAGACATGGATGCAATTGTTGATCGCATCAAAAAGATTGCCGAAGATGCCAAAGAGATCGATAAGTTTAGTCATGACACTTTACGATTGTCCAAAGATACATGGACTCAGGCAAAAAGCGGAGAACAAGCTTTGGAGCTGATGGAAAAAAGTCTGCATTCCATAGTCCAAAGCTCGGGTGATATTACCAATATTATCAGCATGATCAATGATATTTCCGACCAGATCAATTTGCTGGCTCTCAATGCGTCTATTGAAGCGGCGCGAGCCGGCGACGCTGGCCGTGGCTTTGCAGTGGTTGCTGATGAAGTATCAAAACTCGCGGATCAAACAGCATCCAGTATTAAGCAAATTGACAATCTGTTGAAAATTAACAATAATGAAATAAATCAAGGCATGAAGAATGTTGATTCAGTGGTTGATACCATTTCAAAAATCATGGAAAGCATCGGCTCTATCACGGATATGAATGAAAAAATAGTCAATTATTTACAAAAACAAACACAGGCCAATGAAGATGTAAATGATTGGGTAAATGGTCTACACCAGCAATTCGCCCTAATGAAAAACAATATCGAAGAGCACAAAAGTGCTATCCATGAAAGGATGGAATCCATCACCCATATAAATGACCAAAATCAGGTTACCTCGGAAAAAGCCACACATTTAACGGATCAATCTAAACAAATGGTATCTGTCAGTGAAGATTTATTAGCCCTAGTGCAAAGTTGAGATAAGCAAGTTTGAGATGAGCAATCATTATAAAAAGAAAAATATAGTCTTTTTGGTTTTTTTTCTGGTTGCAGTGTTTTTCGGTTTTTGGGGCCGAATATCGGATGCGCGGCCAAAGCAGTTTCAAAAACATGTTTTTGAAACGAATGATTACCAATTAATATTGGACGCGCCTAAATTTAGCCAGGGAAATTTGCTGTACCTGCGGATTTTTTCTCCTAAATCAGGTACAAAAGTATTGTCTGTGCGTGCTGAAAATGGGCAGATGACTTTGACAAAATGCTTGGCTTCAGAAGTTCAGGATTTTATCAAAACAAAGCATTCGCAAAGCAATAAATATAGCTCCCTGGATGACAAAGAAAAATTGTGTGAATACGCATTTTGGGCATATCCGCCGGAAGGGAAAACAGGCAAAAAAAAGATTTTTGTTTTGGTTCAGCTTTCGAATGGGCAAACTGTTGAGCATGAGCATTCCTTTTTTTGGGCCCAAACAAAATATCCGCGCATTGTCGGTGATGTTCGCCGATTGCAGCGGATCACAAAATTTCCCAGTCAGGCAGTGGAAAATCAATATAAAGCTCATGAAAGATTGAAAAAGCAGATTGTTTCCCGTATCACTCCAAGAAAATGGCAGGGATCATTTATTGCGCCGTTAAAAGGTCCGATATACGGCAAGTTTTATTTGCGTCGCTGGTACGGCAAAAAATTGGGGTCAGCGCATACAGGCATTGATTATATTGTACCTAGAGGGAGGCAAATCAAAGCAATCAATTCTGGGAGAGTGGCTTTGGTGATTCATCATTATTATCATGGCAATACAACAATTATTGATCATGGGGAAGGGCTGTTTTCCTTTTATTTGCATCAGCATCAAGTCTTTGTCAAACCAGGGGAGTTTATTGCCAAAGGAAAAGTAATTGGTACAGTGGGCAATACAGGCAGTGTTTCTTCCACCACGCATCTTCATTTAGGTATAACCTTTTGCGGATTGGATGTGGATCCATTGTCACTGCTGGCGTTTTAGCCATTTTTTACAGCTTCTCACAAAAGGCCCCAGGTAATAAGAATTGTAATCTTCAATTCAATGTCTTTACGTTTGTGTTCGGGTCTGTACTCATTCAAGAAGGATGAGGTAAGGTCAGAAACCAACTGTTCTATATGCCGTTTTTCCCATTTGTATGTAACAGTCAAGCTCACGCTCCACCTCTCTGTTGCCCTCTTGTCGACCTTGTCGGAATTTCCGACAGGTTGGATTTTGTTCCAATTCGCCTTCAGCAAATACATTTGCGATATGCTCGGCTATATATAGCTTCTTGCTTTACCAAAAAGCAAGGCCATCTGCTCCTGCGAAAGCCAAACCGTATCTTCTTCAAAACGGACATCAACCGATATTTTTTTGTCTTCGGTTTTGAATAAAATAAAAGAAGATTGATTGTTATTTTCCATATTTATTCCCTTCAATGATGGCGATTTCCTGGGATTCAACAAATTCATAATTACGATCATTTGTCCAATTCATTGGATTATCAATGATATATTGACGAATGCGATTTAATTCGGATTCATCACGGATAATATGTTCATAATAATTGCGTTGCCAGACAGGAATATTCGGTGTATTGCGCATGATATTTATTTGTTTGGTGACCGATGATTTGAAACCGCGAACAATTGCCCCGATGGTTTGTGACGGCGATCGGA
>CAZCVM010000370.1:3065-3353 GCA_964501965.1 uncultured Leptospiraceae bacterium
GTGAACATGATTTGGCATAACATTAAAATCATCCAAAATAATATTTTTACGAATTTCTGTGGTTTTTATCCATTCATTATCAACAATTTTCCCATAATCATTTAAAACCATTTGGTCATTAATGATATCCCCAAATGTGTGTTCTCGATTATGCGTGCAAATCGTCACAAAATACGCGCCAGATTGCGAATAATCATATCCTTTTAATCAAATGGAACGAGGATTATGCAATTTCATTTATCAATTCCTTCAATAATCCTTACTTCTTTCACTGTCTTTTGCCGTTCC
>CAZCVM010000371.1:0-3348 GCA_964501965.1 uncultured Leptospiraceae bacterium
AGCCTGGGGTTTCAAACCCCAGGCTACGGGAATAAAATACGGGGAGCTCCATAATACCCCTCTCCTTTAGGAGAGGGGTGAGGCTAAAACCTAGAACTGCTGTCCTAACCGTGCTATTTCAAGTAATGTTTTTCTGTTACTTCTAGAGTATTCTGCTATCTGCCTCTGATCATCTGCTATCTGTCTCTGATCATTGGCTATCTGTCTCCGAAATTCTTTATTAATCAACTTGAAAAACTTACTTACCAACAAGTTTCTACTACCAAAAATAGCTTTAATACACTTATGCAGTTGGTTGATGTCGGGGTTCTCTCGTGCTATTACAGCGGTCATCTTCACCGCTGCGCGGTTAAAATTGTTCTGTGTGGAATGCCTAAAATAGGATATCAGTGGCCCTGCTATAGCATTCTGCTTACTACCCGAAAAATAACGACCTACCGCCTTAGTAATGTTCCGTTCAACGACTCTATCATATTTAGCTTGAATTTCATCACTAGTCATATTTAAACCAGATTTTTTATTAATATAATTAATAGACTTTGTTGACTGCAAACCTATAACTTTCGGGTCTTTTGCCGCCTCTATCTTCCATACATATATTAAGGCTAATGAGCGTTTCATTCCAGGAGGCAAAGCTTCTTCTATTTTAGCTTTTGCTTTACTATTTACAGAATAAAAATCAAACGTTGCTACTTCCAAGGCAGACTTGAAACCTATTTCACCATCTACTTCTTTTGAAGCTCTATATGGTTTTTTACCATTAGCTCGAGCTATGTCTCGCCCTGCTTTTTTAAAATTATAGCTATTACCTCTGTAAATTGTTTTTATAGAATTGTAAGCACTTAATATACCTGTTTTTTTAGGAAGGTTCTCGATACATACCAGAGAGGATGTGGAAAAAAAACCGAGGATTGAGAGAAATAAAACCAGATTTTTGGTCATTATAGGCCTCCTATGGAACATAATTTGTGTTATGGGCAAAGGCTAAGCTTTAGGGCTTTGCCCGCATCGAAATCATCCGATGCAATAGAATAAATGATTTCGATCAATTTCGCCGCCGAAATGCAAAATTTGGCCATAAGCCCATGTAAAGGCTGAAAAAATGTCAAACATTTTTAAAAAAATAGCGCAAAAAAACAAAAATTGGCTATTAAATTTCGCATTAACTAGTTTTCTATTAGATTTTGCGGTCCATCCAGGCACGGTATTTGAACACAATCTCTTTCTTTTTATGATCAACAGCTTAAATCTGGCTATTATGAAAAAAACCTGAGGCTAAGTATTCTTAGTAATAAAAAATATTATCTTGACTTCATTCAAGAATTAGCTTCAAGTCTTCCGAGTTATCCGAAATTTTAGGCTATATTTTTTTAATTATATAAGGATTTGAAATGACAAGAAAAAAGAAAAGTAAATCAAAAACTAAAAGTACACATATTAAAAGAGCTCCAATTTTAAGTGGATCAGGCATAAATTCACTTTATCAAAATCAAGAATATCCACCAGAAGGGTTTCGATCTATTTCGGTTTCACAAGCTATAATGAAACTCACAGAAGAAACTATGAAAATTATAAATTATTATGCTACAGATTTAAGGTCCATGAATAAGGTCATTGCTGTAACAATGCCTATTTGGAATATTATTAGTGCGAAAACTCAAGGAAAAGATGAGTTAAAAAAGGAAGCAATAAAGCAAATAAAAAAGTTGTCAAAAGTAAAAATAAAAGAAGCGGAAGCATTATTTGAAAATATAAAAGAGAGATTTGAATATTTATCACCAATTAATATACAACCAGAAAATCCTTCAACAGTTTTTTATCGGAAAGAGATAGCTTTTCCTATCAAGCCTTATAAATTGAATATTCCTTCAGGAAAAAGTTATAGTCTTACAAAAGATGATAATATATTTCTAAAAAATCTTAATAAATTAGATAATTACATTGAGAATGAATCAGATTATTCGGAATATGAAGACCTTTCTTTTGAAATAGAGGGTATTATAAGTAAAAATCTTGAACATTGGATGAAAGCAAAAGGATTCTCAGAGGAGGATATTGATTTGGCATACGATGCTAATTTTATAATTGGTTTTGTATATCATCACTATGACCATGAAAGCTTAGTTTTATTAAAAAATATGAACTTGGAATCATTTGAAGAATTTTATTTTAGATTTCTTCTAAGAAAAATGGCGGCTAAACCGAACGACTATCCAAGGTATATACCAGCATTGAAGTTATTATTTCTATATTTAGACGATATTGGTTATACACAGACAAGCAAAACTATTAAAATAATTGAAGGACTGGAAGATGAATTCATTGAAATGTTAAAAGATGAATTTACATAATTGGAATTTATTGATCAATTATGTAGATTATGCGCAAATGGAGAACCCACCTGTTTAAGTCAAAAGTACCTACAGGGGATAAAATCGCGCTTACAGATATCCACAGATGTTTTCTATTCTCTAAAAAAAATATCAGCGTCCCATCCGCTTCATCCGCGTTCATCTGCGCCTAATTCTTCCCGAGTGATCTACGGTTATGGATTATAACATTCTCCTTTAAAAAAGTCTCAAATAACAAAACATTAGAATGAATACTTAAAAATGAATTCTTCCGTCGATTTCCTGCTGGATAAAACTGGCCATTTCATACTCTTCGTGGTATATAGCCCGAAATTTATCAAAAAACAGGCGAACGATGTCTCCTTGATCCGGTTCCAATTCTGGCAATAAAGCCTGTAAATTGTGAAAATCATATTTTTTATCCTGCACAATGGTATCAAATAAATATGGTCCCAAAATCACATCCATATTTAACGCAGATTGATCAGGGTTGGCAATCAATGCTTTCAAAAAACGTTTTTCCAATGCATCCAATTTGCTTGCTTCATCTTCATTAGAGACTTGATAATTTTCTCCCACTGGTCTGATAGATTGATTGCATATTTCCACATAAGCCATGATAAGATCATTAAATTCATTGATTCTTCGATGAAAATACTTTTTAGCTTCCTCTTTATCGCTAGGAGGAATAAAATCAGGAATACGGATCACATCCATGCCACGAGCCTTCGCAAGATCAAAAACTTTTTGAGGAGATTCTACCCCTATCGGCGGAAAAGCGACTACAGGCAGACGATCATTCACTGGCAAAGATGAAATATAAATATTGGCAGCAATCCAATCTGTATTGGGAAAATAATAAAAATCGTTTTGAACTGCGCAATATAAAAAACAATTTCCTTTGGGATTTTGCTCATTGCCGTATTCAAACTCCATAAATTTTCCTTTCCAACCAACAAGTTTTTCACCAAAGGGATTTTCCTTTTTTTGTCAAAAC
>CAZCVM010000372.1:0-3348 GCA_964501965.1 uncultured Leptospiraceae bacterium
GTGCGCTGGGCCACTTTCACACCTCCCGTTTTAGCGCCGGGCACAAGAATGCCCTACGCATTGAAATCAACGGAACGAGCGGCAGTATTTGCTGGGACCTTGAGCGAATGAACGAGCTCGAGGTTTGTTTTCGCGATGACTCGGTAGCGGGCGCCCAGTTTCAACGCATCATGGTGACGGAGGGCGGGGCGCACCCCTACATCGGCCACTGGTGGCCACCAGGCCATATCATCGGCTGGGAGCACACCTTCACGCACCAACTCTACGAGTTTCTGAAGGCGATCGCGGAGGACGGCTCAACCAGCCCGGATTTTGAGGATGGTCTCCGGTGTCAACTGGTCTTGGATGCCCTTGAGGCGAGCGGGAAAAACAACGGATGGGTTGAGCTGTGAACGAGGCGCCAACGATGATGAAAGCGGTGGTCAAAACCAAGGCGGGGAAAGGAAATGTTTCACTGATTGAGGTCGCGGAACCAGAGCCCGTCCCCGGCACCGTAAAAATTCGTGTCGCATGGACGGGGATCTGCGGAACGGACCTCCACGTCTACCACGACACTTTTCGCAACTATCCGCCAGTCATTCTCGGGCATGAATTTTCCGGGGTGGTTGAGGCGGTCGGAAGCGGCGTTACTTCGGTAAGAATCGGAGATCGCGTGACGGTGTTACCCTCATCGGCCGTCATCAAAGCGGGCGATCCACACTGGCGGGAAGGATATTATATGTTCTGCCAGGGGCGGAGGGGGATGGGTCATGGCGTGAACGGGAGCATGACCCGCTTCGCAGTGGTCAGGGAAGATCAAATTTATCCGATACCCGATGGGGTCTCGATGGAGGAGGCAGCCATGGCCGAGCCGCTGGCCAGTGCTTACCAGCCGATCTGTGAACTGGCTAGCTTTCGGCCGGGCGATAATGTACTCCTCTCCGGCCCGGGACCAATAGGTCTCCTCTGCCTGGTGCTGCTGGTCCGGCAGGGCTGTCGGGTGCTGGTGGCGGGGACCGGTCAGGACAGCAAACGCCTGGAGTTGGCCTCGCGTCTGGGCGCTGCCGGAGTGGTGGACGTAACCAGCGAAAATCTGGAAACCCGGCTTGGCGAGTTCACTAGGGGAGGCGGTATGGACCACGCGGTGGAGTGCGCCGGTGCGGGTGCTTCCGTTCAAGCCTGCCTGGATGCAGTAAACCCGATGGGGCAGCACGTGCAAATCGGCATTCTCGGGCGCAAAATCGAAGTGGATTTTGATAAAATTCTCTTCAAGCAGCTACGGGTGATCGGATCGCTGGGACACTCGTTGAAAACCTGGCGGGCGGTGATGGGTTTGCTGCAAAACCGGGTTCTCGACCTGCAGCCGCTGATTACGCACCGGTTCAGTTTGGATCAGTGGGAGGAAGCTTTTGCCCTTTGTGAAAATAAAGAGGGTGCCAAGGTGCTCCTCGAATACGGAGAGGACGAAGGGTGAGGCTCAAAGGAAAAACGGTGCTGGTCACCGGCGCGAGCAAGGGAATCGGGAAAGCCCTGGCAATCGGGATGGCCCGCGAGGGGGCACGGGTCGTGATCAACTTTCAGAGCGATCAGGCCGGTGCGGAATCGACTGCGGAGGCCGTCCGGGCGCATGGACAGGAGGCCCTGGTGGTGCAGGCAGACATCGGGAAAGTGGATGCGGTGCGGGCTCTTTTCGGGAAAATAGCCGAAACCTGGGGTGGGATTGATATCCTCGTCAACAACGCGGCAGTCACAGGCTGGGGAAATCTATTCGAGATGTCGGAAGCAACTTGGGACCACGTGATGGATACCAATTTGAAAAGTGCTTTTTTCTGCTCTCGTCATGCAGCGGAGATGATGCGGGAGCGTGGAGGCGGCAGCATCATCAATATTTCAACCAACTGCGCCGTGCTCGGAGTCCGGAACCTGGTCGCTTACGCAGCCAGCAAGGGGGGGGTGCATGCGCTCACCATCCAGCTGGCGATTGAGCTGGCCCCGTTTGGCATTCGCGTAAACACCTTTGCACCGGGGCCGACGATCGTGGACCGCAACCTGCAGGACGATCCCGATTACGACCGCACCTGGGGTGCGGTGGTGCCTCTCGGGCGTGCCGCTCTGCCTGAGGAGATGGTGGGGCCAGCCCTGTTTTTGGCTTCGGTCGAATCCAGTTACATGACAGGACAGGTTTTCTGTGTCGATGGTGGCTGGTCGGTGGCCGGGCGCACTCCTGACAGCTACTTCACCTCAACCCTGAAAAAACGCGCACCTTCCAAAGGCGCGGAACCGTAATATGAATAATGAAAAACACCCACCGGTGGATCTTCGCGAAATGCAGCGGATTTCCACGAAGTTGCGCGTGAACATCGTGAAGATGATTGCCAACGCCGGGTCCGGCCACAATGGCGGTTCCCTCTCGGCGATTGATATGATTACCTATCTTTACTTTCACCAGATGCGGGTGCGCCCGGAAGATCCGCAATGGGCGGACCGCGACCGCTTCGTGCTTTCGAAGGGACATTGTTGTCCGGCGCTTTACGCAGCTCTGGCCGAGCGCGGCTTTTTCGCCGAGGAAGTCCTGTGGACGCTCCGCGACATCGAGAGCAAGCTCCAGGGTCACCCGGATATGCGCAAGACGCCAGGGGTGGATATGACCACCGGCTCCCTCGGGCAGGGCATCTCTTCCTCGGTCGGCATTGCGTTGGGCGGCAAGCTGGACGGGAAGGAATACAACACGTTCACCATGGTCAGCGACGGTGAGCTCCAGGAGGGCCAAGTCTGGGAGGCGGCCATGGCAGCAGGCTACCATAAACTGGAGCGGCTCATTGTGCTGGTGGATAACAATAAATTACAAACCGACGGCTTCACGGCCAACATCATGAAAGTGGAACCAATCGAACCCAAGTTCGAAGCCTTTGGATGGAGCGCCCAATCCATTGATGGGCACGACTACCAACAAATCCATGAGGCGGTGCTAGAAGCGGTGATTCCGAACGGGAAACCGCGGGTCATTGTGGCCGATACCATAAAAGGGAAAGGGGTCTCGTTCATGGAGAATCAAATTGATTCACACAGCGGGGCGACGCAGCCGGAAAAGACGGAGCAGGCCCTTAATGAGCTGGAGAACTTTATGAAAACCCTGGATCTTGAGGAGGTGCAATCATGAGGGCCCCCACCGCCAATCGTATTGTATACGGACAAACGCTCGCCGAACTGGGTGAGAGCGATCCGCGGATTGTTGTCCTGGAAGCGGACATCGCTAAATCGACGAATACCTTTTGGTTCGGCGATCGCTTTCCGGAACGCTTCTTCAACATGGGAGCCGCCGAGCAGAACATGATGTGCGTGGCGGCAGGGCTCGCCACCACCGGCAAG
>CAZCVM010000373.1:0-3347 GCA_964501965.1 uncultured Leptospiraceae bacterium
TTGCCACCTTCCACGTTTTTCTCTTCAATATAGTCTTGAATATCTATCGGGCCCAAATCAGCGTGAATATCTTCCTGCAAAGAAATTTGAGCCTCAAAATTTTCCGCGATACCCAAATCAAAATCATGCAATACTTTCTGCATTCTTGGCAGGTAGTGAAATAGCACTTGTTGGACTTCACTTTCCACGCGCTTGCGCTCATGGTAAAGTTGCTTTTGGACAATATTATCTACTCGATGTGAAATATTTTCAACCTCTGATTTTGAAATGCCTCCCAGAAAATTCTCTGCTTCCTGCTCAATCTCTTTGGTATCGATAACAATATTAGCTAGATCCTGTTCCATTTCATCAATAATGGCAATAATGGACTGTTCTTTGGTTTTTAGATCCGGCAACAATTTTTGTTCAATGATTTCATCCACCTGTTTGATGCTTTTAGAATAACTCATCTTTTCCAGATTCATAGACCTTTGCAAATCTTTACGCGCTTCCAAAGCCCGTTCTATAGATCTTTGCAAAATAAGTTTCGCTTTATTTTGAGTCAAAAAATCAGAAAGCTCGTTTTCCAAAACAGGAAATTGACTCCATTCAAGAGTCTGGTCAAACGCGGGTTTTTTACCAGGATCAACTTTATCCCATATCATCCGATGCCATTCGCGTATTTGCCTTTCATCGAGCTGATTTTTCATGCCCAGTTTGCTATACAATGCCAATTTTGAAGAAATGGGAATCAGGCGCGGATTTTTGATACCTGCCTTTTTTTCCAAATTGCGGCGGATAAATCGCAGCACCTCTTCTTCAGACTGGTCTTCTAAACCATCAATCGCATTGACAATAAAATAAAATTTATCGGTTTTTATGGCTTCACGTATATTCTTGATATCTTCCAGAAAAGCCCAATCTGAATTTTTGAAAGGAACCGGCGCGTAAATAAAAAACAAAATAACATCTGCTCTATCAATTAATGAATACGTTACATGCTTGTGGTATTCGATAATGGAGTCTGTGCCGGGAGTATCAATCCAAATCACTCCTTCGGGCTTCAATTCCTCGGCTGGATACTGGACATGGATTTCCTTAATGTACATTGATTGATCATTCTCTCTGGAAAAATCAGACAGACTAGATACAGGAAACTCCTTGGTTTGACCAGCCAGAGGAAATGATGCATTTATTTTTGCCATTTCGCTGGGACGTTGATCTTTTTCATCTTGGATTTCTTTTGCGGATTTATAAATCAACCGCGCGGACGGTTGATCCCCATATTGCAGATAGTTTATGGAAGCGGTTGTGGGAGTATGCAAAGAAGGGAACAATTTTGCTCCAACCAATGAATTGAAAAAAGTTGATTTGCCGGAGCTAAAGCCGCCAAAACTGGCGATCAAAAACTCATTGTTCGCAAAATAATGTCCAGCGGACAACAGTTTTTGAGACACATCCTTCATGCCTCTGGATTCAGCCAATCGCGCCAATATTTCAATATAGGACAATATTTCTTTTTGTTTTTGTTCGTATTGTTTGAGCATAAATGTTTCCTCTCATCCTTTGCCTATTGTTTTGATATTATTTTAATATTTTATTGACTATCAAAAATAATATTCCATTCATATTCTATTAATAGATCATAGCAAAGATTACGCAAAATTCATGCCATTTCTACAACATCTCGCTGACATTTCCATTGACATTCCACAAAAGACTACAAAATACGTACACGCGCCAGCCAAACTGTAATACGATTCAGATAATATATAAACTTGATAGGCAAAAAAACAAAACAGGGCGGCACCTTGTCAAAAACACCAGCAAAATGCCCATAAAAATAAATCAGTGTTGATTTAAATATACCTGAGTTAAAAAATCATTAGACTCCATTCCAAACGGACCAAAATCATGACAAATCCATGACCAATAAATCACAAAACCCAGTCCGGCAGGGCGCAAAAATTGCCCTAAATTTAGCCAAAATTTTGTCCGCAGCATCATTAATATAGTTGCCAAATAAGTAATTTCTGAATTTGTTTACCCAATCCTTGATGGCGGTAACTCAAATGAGCGAAACAAAACTGAAACGTGCTGATTTTATCCATTTGCACAATCATTCCCATTATTCATTGCTGGACGGAGCAATGTCTATTGACACAATTCTTACCAAGGCCCAAAAAAACGGCCAGGACGCTATTGCTTTGACAGACCACGGCAATATGTTTGGTGCCATAGAGTTTTATACCAAAGCCAAACAACAGGGCATTAAGCCTATTATCGGCTGTGAAGTATATGTCGCGCCCCAACATCGGCTAGACAAGCATGAGCTCAAATCTTTGGGAATTAATGAATCCGCGTATCATCTGGTATTGTTGGCCCAAAATGAAACCGGATACCGCAATCTTATGAAGCTTTCTTCTATAGGCTATTTAGAAGGATTTTATTATAAACCACGGGTAGACAAAGAATCTTTGGAAAAGTATAGCAGTGGACTCATTGCTTGCTCTGCTTGTTTAGCTGGTGAAGTGCCCAACCATATTCTGCAAGGAGATATTGAAGAAGCTTTTCAAAAAGCAGGGCAATTGGCGGAAATATTTGGCAAAGAAAATTTCTATTTGGAATTGCAGGATCATGGAATCCCAGAACAAAAGGAAGTCAATAGAGCTTTGATCGATTTTTCCAAACGTTCCGACATCCAACTCGTTGCTACCAATGACGCCCATTATGCCAACTTAGATGATCACTATGCCCAGGATGTGCTATTGTGCTTGCAGACCAACAATCAGCTTAAAGATGAAAAACGGATGCGTTTTACCAGCGACCAATTTTATCTCAAAAGCCAGCAAGAGATGCTCCAGCTTTTCCAGGAAGTGCCCAGTGCAATTTCCAATACACGGGCCATTGCTGACCGGATTGATCTGAATCTGACATTGGGCGAACCCGCATTGCCGGACTACAATATACCGGAAGGATTTACGCCAGCATCCTATCTGGAACATCTGGCCCATGAAGGTAAGAAAAAGCGTTATGGTTCGGTAACAAAAGAAATCGAAGAACGAATCAAATATGAACTGGCTGTGATAAACAATATGGATTTTGCTGGTTATTTTTTGATTGTGCAAGACTTTATTCAATTTGCCAAAAAAGCAAATATTCCGGTCGGGCCTGGTCGAGGTTCTGCGGCAGGGTCTATTGTCAGTTATTGTCTGGGAATCACGGATATTGACCCATTAAAATATGATTTATTATTTGAACGTTTTCTAAACCCGGACCGAATTGAAATGCCGGATGTAGACATTGATTTTTGTCAAGACCGTCGAGAAGAAGTCAGAAATGAGAAGAAAAATCAGGAACCAAGAAAT